>NZ_JARAYQ010000105.1:0-27211 GCF_033794505.1 Streptomyces sp. MB09-01
CATCCACCCCCCTCCTACCCCCCGCAGGCGCGCTCCCCTGCGCGAATGAAGTACTTTCGCTCTATGTCCCAGCCCGCCAAGACCTCGCCCCGCGCCGCCACCGCCTCCGACAGCCCGGAGAGCCCGGCCGGCACCAAGGCGGCCGCCCAGCGGCTCAAGATGCGCCGCGAGCTCGCCGCGGCGGCCATGGAGCTCTTCGCGACCAAGGGGTACGAGGCGACGACGGTCGACGAGATCGCCGCGACCGCCGGGGTGGCGCGCCGGACCTTCTTCCGGCACTTCCGGTCCAAGGAAGAGGCGATCTTCCCGGACCACGACGACACCCTGACCCGCGCCGAGGCCGTCCTCGACGTGGCCCCGGCGCACGAGCACCCGCTCGACACGGTGTGCCGCGGGATCAAGGAAGTCATGAAGATGTACGCCGCCTCCCCCGCGGTGTCGGTGGAGCGCTACCGGCTGACCCGCGAGGTGCCGGCGCTGCGGGAGCGGGAGATCGCCTCCGTGGCCCGCTACGAGCGGCTGTTCACGCGCTATCTGCTGGCCCACTTCGACGAGCACGACCACCACGACGGCAACGACGACCCGCTGCTGGCCGAGGTGGCCGCCTCGGCGGTGGTCACCGCCCACAACCACGTGCTGCGGCGCTGGCTGCGGGCGGGCGGCCAAGGGGACGTGGAGGCGCAGCTGGACCACGCCTTCTCGATCGTCCGGAAGACCTTCGGCACGGGGATCGGCGCGGGCCGCACCCTGACCACGGCGCCGGCCGCCCCCGCGGCGGTCCGCACGGAGGGCGAGGTGCTGGTCGCGGTGGCCCGTACGGACGCTCCGCTGGACGAGGTCATGCGGACCATCGAAGAGGCTCTGCGCAACAAATAGCGACACCCGTAGCGACACTCGTCACAGCGGCCGCTCCCGTTTCGGGGGCGGCCGCTTTTTTGTGTCCGGCGTATGTCCGGCTTGCCCCTACTCGACGGTAACTTTGATCGATCATCGCTCATCGGTGCAGGTCAATCGGCAAATGAGAGAAAGTTTTGGCACGCGGTGCCTTGCCGGGTGACACGGGGTGCCATACGTTGAATCTCGTCCGGATGTCCCCGCGACCCGTGCCCACACCGCACGGAACGCGCCCCGGATTGCCTGCGTCACCAGGCACCGCACGCCTCACCACGGGCGCCGCCCAGCAGCACCACACCAGCCGGACCGACGGCACACCACCCCTGCACCCCGTTCACCTCAGCGCACCCTCATCAGCGCTAGTCGGAGGCTCTACCGTGAAGGACATCCTGGACGCGATTCAGTCGCAGTCCGCCACTGCCGCAGACTTCGCAGCCCTGCCGCTGCCCGACTCCTACCGTGCGATCACCGTGCACAAGGACGAGACGGAGATGTTCGCGGGGCTGACGACGCGCGAGAAGGACCCGCGCAAGTCCATCCACCTGGACAACGTCCCGGTCCCGGAGCTGGGCCCGGGCGAGGCCCTCGTCGCCGTCATGGCCTCGTCGGTCAACTACAACTCCGTGTGGACCTCGATCTTCGAGCCGGTCTCCACCTTCAGCTTCCTGGAACGCTACGGGCGCCTGTCCGAGCTGACCAAGCGCCACGACCTCCCGTACCACATCATCGGCTCCGACCTCGCGGGCGTCGTGCTGCGCACCGGCCCCGGCGTCAACGCCTGGAAGCCGGGCGACGAGGTCGTCGCGCACTGCCTCTCGGTCGAGCTGGAGTCCTCCGACGGCCACAACGACACGATGCTCGACCCCGAGCAGCGCATCTGGGGCTTCGAGACCAACTTCGGCGGCCTGGCGGAGATCGCCCTGGTCAAGTCGAACCAGCTGATGCCCAAGCCCGACCACCTCAGCTGGGAGGAGGCCGCCTCCCCCGGCCTGGTCAACTCCACCGCGTACCGCCAGCTGGTCTCCCGCAACGGCGCCGGCATGAAGCAGGGCGACAACGTCCTGATCTGGGGCGCGAGCGGCGGGCTCGGCTCGTACGCCACCCAGTTCGCCCTCGCCGGCGGCGCCAACCCGATCTGCGTGGTCTCCAGCCCCGAGAAGGCGGACATCTGCCGCGCCATGGGCGCGACCGCGGTCATCGACCGCAACGCCGAGGGCTACAAGTTCTGGAAGGACGAGCACACCCAGGACCCGAAGGAGTGGAAGCGCTTCGGCAAGCGCATCCGCGAACTGACCGGCGGCGAGGACATCGACATCGTCTTCGAGCACCCCGGCCGCGAGACCTTCGGCGCCTCGGTCTACGTCACCCGCAAGGGCGGCACCATCACCACCTGCGCCTCGACCTCCGGCTACATGCACGAGTACGACAACCGCTACCTGTGGATGTCCCTCAAGCGCATCATCGGCTCCCACTTCGCGAACTACCGCGAGGCGTGGGAGGCCAACCGCCTGGTCGCCAAGGGCAAGATCCACCCCACCCTGTCGAAGGTCTACTCCCTGGAGGAGACCGGCCAGGCCGCCTACGACGTCCACCGCAACCTCCACCAGGGCAAGGTCGGCGTCCTCGCGCTCGCCCCCGAGGAGGGCCTCGGCGTCCGCGACCACGAGATGCGCGCCCGGCACCTCGACGCGATCAACCGCTTCCGCAACGTCTGAGTCGGCTCAAAGGCCATAAGGATCGCCTGAGATGACAGAGCGCCAGAAGGACCGTCCGTGGCTCATGCGGACGTACGCCGGCCACTCCACGGCCGAGGCGTCCAACGAGCTGTACCGCCGCAACCTCGCCAAGGGCCAGACGGGTCTGTCGGTCGCCTTCGACCTGCCGACCCAGACCGGCTACGACCCCGACCACATCCTCGCCCGCGGCGAGGTGGGCCGGGTCGGGGTCCCGGTCTCCCATCTGGGCGACATGCGCCGGCTGTTCCAGGACATACCCCTGGAGCAGATGAACACCTCGATGACGATCAACGCCACCGCCATGTGGCTGCTGGCGCTCTACCAGGTGGCCGCCGAGGAGCAGGGAGCGGACGTCTCCCAGCTCCAGGGCACCACCCAGAACGACATCGTCAAGGAGTACCTCTCGCGCGGGACGCACGTCTTCCCGCCGGGGCCGTCCCTCCGCCTGACGACGGACATGATCGCGTACACGGTCAACCACATCCCGAAGTGGAACCCGATCAACATCTGCAGCTACCACCTGCAGGAGGCCGGGGCCACCCCGGTCCAGGAGATCTCGTACGCGATGTCCACGGCGATCGCGGTCCTCGACTCGGTGCGCGACTCGGGCCAGGTGCCCGAGGAGCGCTTCGGCGAGGTCGTCGCCCGCATCTCCTTCTTCGTGAACGCGGGCGTCCGCTTCATCGAGGAGATGTGCAAGATGCGCGCCTTCGGCCGCATCTGGGACAAGGTCACCCGTGAGCGCTACGGCATCGAGAACGACAAGCAGCGCCGCTTCCGGTACGGCGTCCAGGTCAACTCGCTCGGTCTGACCGAGGCGCAGCCGGAGAACAACGTCCAGCGCATCGTGCTGGAGATGCTCGCGGTCACCCTTTCCAAGGACGCCCGCGCCCGCGCCGTGCAGCTGCCCGCCTGGAACGAGGCGCTGGGCCTGCCCCGGCCCTGGGACCAGCAGTGGTCGCTGCGCATCCAGCAGGTCCTCGCGCACGAGAGCGACCTGCTGGAGTACGAGGACATCTTCGCCGGATCCCACGTCATCGAGGCCAAAGTCGACTCCCTGGTCGCCGACTGCCTGGCCGAGATCGACCGGATCCAGGAGATGGGCGGCGCCATGGCAGCCGTCGAGTCCGGGTACCTGAAGTCCCAGCTGGTCTCCTCGCACGCCGAGCGGCGGGCGCGGATCGAGGCCGGCGAGGACAAGATCGTCGGTGTCAACTGCTTCCAGCAGACCGAGGAGAACCCGCTCACCTCCGACCTGGACGGCGCCATCATGACGGTCGACCCGGCGGTGGAGGCGCTCACCGTCGAGCGCATCGTCCGCTGGCGGGCAGAGCGTCAGGAGTCCTCGGACCGGCAGGGGAACGGCGATCCGTTCGTCTTCCCCACCACCCAGCAGGCCCTGGAGCGCCTCAAGGAGGCCGCGGCCGGCACCGAGAACCTGATGGAGGCCACCCTGGAGTGCGCCCGGGCCGGTGTCACCACGGGCGAGTGGTCGAGCGCGCTGCGCGAGGTGTTCGGCGAGTTCCGTGCCCCGACCGGCGTCTCCTCGGCCCCGGTCGCGGTCACCGCCGAGCCCGGCACGCCGATGCACGAGGTCCGCGAGAAGGTGGCCCGTACGGCCGACGAGCTCGGCTCGGGCCGGCTGCGCCTGCTGGTCGGCAAGCCGGGTCTGGACGGGCACTCCAACGGCGCCGAGCAGATCGCCGTCCGGGCCCGCGACGCGGGCTTCGAGGTGGTCTACCAGGGCATCAGGCTGACCCCGGAGGAGATCTCCTCCGCGGCGCTGGCCGAGGACGTGCACTGCGTGGGACTGTCCATCCTGTCCGGCTCGCACAGCGCTCTCGTCCCGGACGTCCTGGAGCGGCTCCGTCTGGCGGGGGCGGGTGACATCCCCGTCATCGTCGGAGGCATCATTCCGAACGCGGATGCCGTGGCGCTCAAGGCTGCCGGAGTCGCCGCCGTCTTCACCCCGAAGGACTTCGGCATCACGGAGATCATCGGACGTATCGTCGACGAGATCCGCAAAGCGAACAAGCTCGACCCCCTTCACGACACCGCACACCTTGCAAGCACGGAGGTCCCCGCATGACCACGCCAGTCCACCCGGTGAACCGTCTCCGCCCGCGCCGCTCCTGCCTCGCGGTGCCCGGTTCGAACCCGCGGTTCCTCGAGAAGGCCCAGGGCCTGCCGGCCGACCAGGTCTTCCTGGACCTGGAGGACGCCTGCGCGCCGCTCGCCAAGGAAGGCGCCCGCCACACGATCGTGGACGCGCTGAACAACGGCGACTGGACGGGCAAGACCCGGGTCGTGCGCGTCAACGACTGGACCACGCACTGGACGTACCGCGACGTCATCACGGTGGTCGAGGGCGCCGGCCAGAACCTCGACTGCATCATGCTGCCGAAGGTCCAGGACGCCCAGCAGGTCGTGGCCCTGGACCTGCTGCTGACGCAGATCGAGAAGACCATGGGCTTCGAGGTCGGCAAGATCGGCATCGAGGCGCAGATCGAGAACGCCAAGGGCCTGGTGAACGTCGACGAGATCGCCGCCGCCTCGCCGCGGCTGGAGACCATCATCTTCGGCCCGGCCGACTTCATGGCCTCCATCAACATGAAGTCGCTGGTCGTGGGCATGCAGCCGCCCGGCTACGGCGCGGACGCCTACCACTACATCCTGATGCGGATCCTGATGGCGGCCCGTATGCACAACCTGCAGGCGATCGACGGCCCCTTCCTCCAGATCCGTGACGTGGACGCCTACCGCGAGGTGGCGGGCCGGGCGGCGGCGCTGGGCTTCGACGGCAAGTGGGTGCTGCACCCGGGCCAGGTCGACGCGGCCAACGAGGTCTTCTCCCCCTCGCAGGAGGACTACGACCACGCCGAGCTGATCCTCGACGCCTACGACTGGTGCACCTCGGAGGCCGGCGGCAAGAAGGGCTCCGCGATGCTCGGCGACGAGATGATCGACGAGGCCAGCCGCAAGATGGCCCTGGTCATCGCGGGCAAGGGCCGCGCGGCGGGGATGCAGCGCACCAGCAAGTTCGAGATCCCGGAGGCCTGAGCACCATGCAGTTCGGACGCACGTACGAAGAGTTCGAGGTCGGGGCGGTCTACAAGCACTGGCCCGGGAAGACGGTCACCGAGTACGACGACCACCTCTTCTGTCTGCTGACCATGAACCACCACCCGCTCCACATGGACAGCAATTACGCCGAGAACACCACCGACTTCGGCAAGAACGTGGTCGTGGGCAACTACATCTACTCGCTGCTGCTCGGCATGTCCGTGCCGGACGTCTCCGGGAAGGCCATCGCCAACCTGGAGATCGAGTCCCTGCGGCACGTGGCGCCGACCTTCCACGGCGACACCATCTACGGCGAGACCACGGTCCTCGACAAGACCCCGTCGAAGTCGAAGAACGACCGCGGCATCGTCTACGTCGAAACCAAGGGCTACAAGCAGGACGGCACCCTCGTCTGCGTCTTCCGGCGCAAGGTGATGGTCCCGACCGAGACGTACATCAAGGAGCGCGGCGGCGAGCAGCCCGGCCGCCCCCAGCTGAAGACCCAGGAGAAGTAGCCATGGCCCGACTCGCCCAGACCGCCGGGCTCACGGACGTCCAGCGGGAGATCCTGAAGACCGTCCGGGAGTTCGTCGACAAGGAGATCATCCCGGTCGCGACCGAGCTGGAGCACCGCGACGAGTACCCGCAGCAGATCGTCGACGGTCTCAAGGAGCTCGGCCTCTTCGGGCTGATGATCCCGGAGGAGTACGGCGGCCTGGGTGAGTCGCTTCTCACCTACGCCCTGTGCGTCGAGGAGATCGCGCGGGGCTGGATGTCCGTCTCGGGCATCATCAACACCCACTTCATCGTGGCGTACATGCTCAAGCAGCACGGCACGCAGGAGCAGAAGGACCATTTCCTCCCCCGGATGGCGCTGGGCGAGGTGCGCGGCGCGTTCTCGATGTCCGAGCCGGCGCTGGGCTCCGACGTGTCGGCCATCTCGTCGAAGGCGGTGAAGGACGGCGACGAGTACGTCCTGAACGGTCAGAAGATGTGGCTGACGAACGGTGGCAGCTCCACCCTGGTGGCCGTTCTCGTCCGAAGTGACGAAGGCCACCCCGAGGGCACGGCGCCCCACAAGTCGATGACGACCTTCCTCGTCGAGAAGGAGCCGGGCTTCGGTGAGGTCCGTCCCGGTCTGACCATCCCTGGCAAGATCGACAAGATGGGCTACAAGGGCGTCGACACGACCGAGCTCATCATGGACGGACTGCGCATTCCGGCCAATCGGGTCCTCGGAGGCCAGACGGGCCGAGGGTTTTACCAAATGATGGACGGGGTCGAGGTCGGCCGCGTGAACGTGGCGGCGCGTGGCTGTGGCGTCGCTCAGCGTGCTTTCGAACTGGGTGTCTCCTATGCCCAGCAACGTCACACTTTCGGCAAGGCGATCGCCGAACACCAGGCCATCCAGTTCAAGCTGGCCGAGATGGCTACCAAGGTCGAAGCTGCCCATGCGATGATGGTCAATGCAGCACGCAAAAAGGACTCTGGGGAACGAAACGACCTCGAAGCAGGGATGGCGAAGTACCTCGCCTCCGAGTACTGCAAGGAGGTGGTCGAGGACGCGTTCCGCATTCACGGCGGATACGGGTTCTCGAAGGAGTACGAGATCGAGCGTCTCTACCGGGAAGCTCCGATGCTGCTGATCGGTGAAGGTACCGCCGAGATCCAGAAAATGATCATTGGGCGACGCCTGCTCGAGGAGTACCGACTCCAGGGCTGAAAGTCCCTTTTGCGGCGAATCATCCATGGGTTCGTCGCGAAAGGGTCACTACCAGTCACTGGCCGACGGTCATCGACTCGGCTTCTGGCTTGCCCAGTTGTTGCGTGCAACCGATAGCATTCCAGTAAAGCCGCCGTCCCGTCCCCCTGTTTGCGGCGCGGCAATCACCCGCTACGAAGGTCATCCATGCCCCACAGCCAAACCTCTGCACCTCGCGACAGCCTCCTTGGCGTACGCCTCGCGCGCGGAGCATCGCCGTGGCTTCTGCCGACCGTCGCCACCGCGGCGCTCAGCCTCACCCGGGCCCGCAAGTCCGGACGCTGGGCCGCGGCGGCCGTGCCCGCAACCGCGCTCGCCGCGGGCATGCTGTGGTTCTTCCGCGACCCCGAGCGTGAGATCGCTCAGGGCCGTGTCATCTCGCCCGCCGACGGTGTGGTGCAGAGCATCATGCCGTGGAAGGACGGACGGACCCGGGTCGCGATCTTCATGAGCCCGCTGAACGTCCACGTCAACCGCGCGCCCCTTGCGGGCACGGTGACGTCCGTGGAGCACATCCCCGGCGGATTCGTCCCGGCGTTCAACAAGGAGAGCGAGAACAACGAGCGCGTTGTCTGGCACTTCGACACCGAGCTCGGCGACATCGAGATGGTGCAGATCGCCGGCGCCGTCGCCCGTCGCATCGTCCCGTACCTGCCGGCCGGCACCAAGGTGGAGCAGGGCGAACGCATCGGTCTGATCCGCTTCGGCTCCCGCGTCGACATCTACCTCCCCGAGGGCGTCGAGGTCGCGGTCGAGGTCGGTCAGGCCACCACCGCGGGGGTGACACGAATTGACCGTGACTGACCCTGAGACTCCGGCCGCCGGCTGGGTGCCCGAACCTGCCGAGGAGGAGTCCGCCGAGGACGACATGCCGCTCTCGCTGCGGCTGTCGATAGCGGACACCCTCACCCTCGGCAACGCGACGTGCGGATTCATGGCGGTGTACTTCACCACCACGGGGATCCTCATCCCGCACCTCACCGGCAGTGGCGAGTCGGGCATGGCCCGTAACAGCGCCGCGACGGCAGTGATACTGATGCTGCTCGCCGCGGTGTTCGACCTGTTCGACGGCATCGTGGCCCGCAAGCTGCGCAGCTCGCCGATGGGTGCCGAGCTGGACAACCTGTCCGACCTGATCAGCTTCGGCCTGGCCCCCGCCTACTTCGTGCTCGTCTACGGCATGGTCGCCGTGGACGCGCACCAGAAGATGTCGGCGCTGGCCGCGATCGTGGTGCTGCTCGCCGTGGTGCTGCGCCTCGCGAGATTCAGCTGCGTGACGATGAAGGACGGCATGTTCCAGGGCATGCCGAGCCCCTTCGGCGCGCTGACGGTCGTCTCGATCGTGCTGCTGGAGCTGCCGTTCGTCCCGACCCTGCTGGCGATCATCGGGGTGGCCTGGCTGATGGTGAGCCGGGTCGAGTACCCGAAGCCGCGGGGCGTTCTCGCCGTGGCGATGCTCTGCTGGATCATCAGCGCGATGGGGCTGCTGGCGGCCTGGGCGTTCGACGCCCCGGGCGGTCAGCTGCTGCTCCAGACCGGCTGCGCCCTGCAGATCGCGATGGCGGCGACCATTCCGCTGTTCGCGACGACCCGGAGGGCGAACACCTTCCGGCACAACCGCCGCGAGGCCCGCGCTTCGCTGCGCTAGCCGTACCGCTCGTACGAGAGGGCCCCGGATGCCGACGGCATCCGGGGCCCTCCCGTCGTGTGCGGCGCCGCGCGAGCGGCCCCGGGCTGCGCCCGGGCGTCCCGGGGCTCCACCCCGGACCCCGCCTCGAACGCCGGCGGGGCCGCAGAAGTCTCAGCTGCCCGGTGTGTACGACCGGGCCGCCGGGGCGACGGCGGCTTCCTTGATCACCTTCAGGCCGCCCGGGGTCTGCGCGTCCGGCTTCATGATCACGCTCTGCCGGGTCGATGGGGCCTTCGGGTCGGAGAAGTCGTGCGTGATGCCGAAGCCGCTGTCGTAGGCCTTCAGGGTCAGCAGGGCCTTGCCGACGCCCTCGCGGGTGAGGTCCTTGTCGGCGCAGGCCTTCTTCAGGGCCTCTCCGTAGACCCCTGCGGCCGTGTAACCGGCCACCACGCCGTTGTCGAGCCCGGCGTCCGGGTACGCGGCCTTGTAGGCCGTGGCGAGGGCCGTCGGGCCGGCCGCGGTGGAGCCGATGGGCAGGGTGGACGCGGCGACGTAGTAGTCCTTCTGCAGGGCCGCACCCGCCGGGGTGGCGAGCAGCTGGGGGGCGAAGGCGGAGTTGTTGCCGACCACGGGGACGTTCCAGCCGCCGGCCGCCGCAACGCCGACCAGCGAGGCCGCCTGCTTGGGCCCCGCACTGATCACCACGGCCTTGACCCCGGCCTGCTTGAGGGCCGCGACCTGCGCGGACATGTCGTTGTCGGTGGGCTTGATCTTCTGCTCGACGACGGTGAGCCCGGCCTCCTCGGCCGCGTGCCTGGCCCCGGCGAGGGAGTTCTCGCCGTAGTCCCCCTCGAAGTACACGTGCCCGATCTTGTCGCCCGAGGCGATCCGCTTCTGTTCGAGGAGGTAGCCGATGGCATTGACCGTCTCGATGTCGTACGTGGCCCCGACCGTGCGGATGGAGGCGCTGCCCAGCAGTGAGGCGGACCAGGCCTGCGGAATGACCAGGCCCTTGTCCTGGCCGTCGATCCGGTCCTTGGCCGCGGCGACGAAGGGCGAGCCGATGAACTGGGCGAAGCCCAGCACGTCGGGCTCCAGCTCGGTGTAGCCGGCGAGGGCCTTCTGCGGGTCGTAGCCGTGGTCGCGGACGGTCAGTTCCAGCCGCCGGCCGCAGATGCCGCCCGCGTCGTTGGTCTGCTTGATCCAGAGCTGCTGGGCCTGCGTGACGCTCTTGCCGAGGGAGGCGTAGACACCGGTCATGTCGGTGAGGGCGCCGAGCCGGATGGCGGTGGCGGTGACCCCCTTGCCGGCCTTGACCCCGCCTTCGGCGTGCTTGTCCTCGGTGCCGCCGCCCGCCTTGGCGCTGCAGCCGGCCGCGCCGGTGAGGACGAGCGCGGCCGTGAGGGCCGTACCGAATCGCGCTCGCTTGTTCGCACTGGGTCTGGTCACGCTGGCTCCTTCGGGGGACGTGCGGACTGGGAGGGCCGGATCCGGGCGAGGCCGCCCGGGAGGAACAGGACGACGGCGACGACGGCCGCGCCGTACAGGTAGCGGGACGCCTCGCCCGGGGAGACCCCGCCGGTGCCCGGGGCGGAGACGAGCGGGAGGGCGTCGCTGTAGCGGGTGAGCAGCTGGGGCAGCAGGGAGACGAAGACCGCACCGATGACGGAGCCCGCGACCGTGCCGAGGCCGCCGATCACGATCATGGCCAGGTATTCGAGGGACAGGACCATGCCGAAGTAGTCGGGCACGGTGCGCTGGAAGACGAGGGCGAGCAGCACCCCCGCCAGGCCGGCGTACATGGAGGACAGGACGAAGACGGCGGCCCGGTAGCGGGCGACGGGGACGCCCATGACGCCGGCTGCGATGTTGTGGTCGCGGATGGCGTTCATGGCGCGGCCCGGACGTCCGCGCAGGATGCCGCGGGCGAGGAGCGCACAGCCCAGGAGGGCGGCGAGGGCGACGTACCAGAGCTTCTCGGCGGACTGGAAGGGGACGGCGGCGATCACGGTCTCGGTGTCGTCGAAGGTGATGCCGAAGAGGGAGAGGGGTTCGACGGCCCGGCCGTTGAAGCCGCCGGTCAGAGGGGTCGCGTTGAACAGGACGTGCTGCCCGATGAAGATCAGGGCGAGGGTGGCGATGCCCAGGTACGCGCCGCGCAGCCGGCCGGCGATGGGGCTGAAGAGGCCGCCGGCGGCTCCCGCGAGGGCGACGGCGAGGACGGCCGCGAGCCAGCTGGGCAGGCCGAGGCCCACGAGGTCGTGGCCGCCGGAGCGGCCGCCGTCACCGGCGAGCGCGCAGTATCCGTACGCGCCGACGGCGAGGAAGAAGGCGTGCCCCATGGACAGCTGGCCGGTGGCCCCGGTGAGCAGGTTGAGCCCGATGGCGCCGATCCCGGCGGCGATGGCGAACAGCCCGGCCTGGAGCCAGAACCGCTCGAGGTAGAAGGGCAGGGCCAGCAGCACCGCGGCCCCGGCGGCCGCCATGGTCCGGCGGAGGGTGTCAGACACGGGCGAGCTCCTTCGTGCCGAAGAGGCCGGCCGGGCGCAGGAGCAGGACCACGACCATCACCACGTACGGGGCGAGGTCGCCGATGCCGCGGCCGAGGAAGGCGAGCTGGCTCTGGTAGCCGGTGGCCATGGCCTCGGTGACACCGACGATCAGGCCGCCCGCCAGGGCGCCGGTGGTGGAGTCGAGGCCGCCGAGGATGGCCGCGGGGAAGGCCTTGAGGGCGGCCAGCGAGGTGGCCCGTTCCAGTCCGGGGGTGGGGAAGACGGTGAGGAAGAGCGCGGCCACCGCAGCCAGGGCTCCGGCTACCGCCCATGCGGCCAGGGACACCCTGCCCAGCCGTACGCCCATCAGCGCGGCCGTCTCCGGTTTCTCGGCGGCGGCCCGCATGGCCACGCCCCAAGCGGTGTGGCGGAAGGCGAGGAGGAAGACGGTGATCATCAGGGACGCGGCGATCAGGGCGGCGATGCGGGTCTGCGGCACGGTGACCGGTCCGAGGCGGAGTACGGCCGCTCCCCACGGGTCGCCGAGGGCGAGCACGTCCGTACCGATGCGACGGGTGAGGTCGGTGATGAGCAGGATGTCGACGCCGATGGTGACGATGGCGAGGACGCCCGGGTCCTGGCCCCGGTAGCGTCGCATCACCAGGAACTCCACCCCGGCCCCGACCGCGGCGGCCGCGCCGGTGCCCACCGCGAGGGCGGGCCAGAAGCCGATGTCGTCGTGCAGGACTGCGGTGACGTAACCGCCCGCCAGGAGGAGGGAGGCGTGGGCGAAGTTGACGACTTCCGTGGCCTTGAAGATGACCACGAAGCCGAGGGCGATCAAGGCGTAGACGGAGCCCATGGAGAGGCCGCCGAGGAGCAGTTCCAGGAAGGTGGTCACGCGGCCGGGTCCTCCTCGCCGAGGTAGGCGCGGACGACCGCCGGGTCGTTCTGCACCTGGGCGGGGGTCCCGCCGCCTATCCGTTTGCCGAAGTCGAGTACGGTCACCGCGTCCGCGAGCCGCATCACCACCCCCATGTCGTGTTCGACCAGCACGATCGAGATGCCGAGGCCGTCGCGGACGCCCGCGACGACGGCGGCGGTGCGCGTGCGCTCGTCCGCGGTCATCCCGGCGACGGGTTCGTCCAGGAGGAGCAGCCGGGGCTCCATGCACAGGGCCCGGGCCAGTTCGACGAGTTTCTGCTTGCCGTACGGGAGGGAACCCGCGGGAGCTGCCAGATCGGCCTCCAGGCCCACGAATTCGGCGATCTCGCGGACCCGTTCGCGGTGCAGCCGGTCCTCGCGGACTGCGGACGGCAGCCGCAGCCCGGTGGCGAGGAACCCCGAGCGCATCAGCCGGTGGCGGCCGAGGAGCAGGCTGTCGGCGACCGTGGTGTGCGGGGGCAGCGCCAGGTTCTGGAAGGTACGGGCGACGCCGAGGGCGGCGACGGCGTGCGGGGCGAGGCCGGTGAGCTCGGTGGCGCCGAAGCGCACGCTGCCGGAGGCGGACCGGTAGACCCCGGAGAGCACGTTGAAGCAGGTGGACTTGCCGGCGCCGTTGGGGCCGATGAGGGCGTGCACGCTGCCGGGCTCGACGGTGAAGGAGACGGAGTCGAGGGCGGTGAGGCCCGCGAAGCGGACGGTCACGTCGGTGACCGCGAGGGTCGGCGGGCCGGCCGGCCGCGGGGGTGCGGGCGTGGTCACGGCGACCGCCTCCCGTCGGTCTGCGCCGCGCCGGGCGGGGGCGTGCCGCCTCCGGCCGTCCATGGGGCCATCGCGGGCCGGATCATGCGGACCACCTGCTCAGGGTGTGCGTCGCCCGCGGTGCCGGGGCGTCCTCGTCGGTGATGCCGAGGTAGCGGCGGCGCACCTCGTCGGAGGCCGCCAGCTCGGCGGCCGGGCCCGCCAGGGTGACCTCGCCGACCTCCAGGACGTACGCGTACGAGGCCAGCCGGAGCGCGAGGGCCGCGTTCTGCTCCACCAGCAGCACCGAGGTGCCCGATGCGTTGATCTCGGTGATCGTCTCGGCGATGGTGGCGGCCATCTTCGGCGCGAGGCCCAGCGAGGGCTCGTCGAGGAGCAGCAGGCGGGGGCGTGCCATCAGCGCCCGGCCGAGCGCCAGCATCTGCTGCTCGCCACCGGACAGCAGGCCCGCCCGCTGCCGGGCCCGCCGGGCCAGGACCGGGAACAGCTCGTGGACGCGGGCCAGCGAGCGGGCGGAGTCGGCGCGGGAGCCGGCCCGGGCTCCGAGGGCCCCGGCCCGCAGGTTGTCCGCAACGGTCATCCGGGTGAACACCTGCCTCCCCTCGGGGACCTGCACGACCCCGGCGGCGACCGCCCCGGCCGGGCCGCGGTCGTCCAGCGGGCGCCCGTCGAAGCTGATGGTCCCTTCGGTGGCGGCGCCCCGGTGGAAGGCGAGCGTCCGGGACACCGCCCGCAGCAGGGTCGTTTTTCCTGCGCCGTTCCCGCCGAGTACGACGACCACGGCGCCCGCGGGTACGTCGAGCGACACGGCGCGCAGTGCCCGCACCGGCCCGTAGCCGACGGACAGTGCGCTCACCTGGAGCGAGGCCACATCCCCTCCCACTGTTTGGCATTGTGCTGGCGCACAGACCAGCACCCGTCGCGGCCGGGCGTCCACGGCCCGAAGCGGAATCGCTGCCGATGACCAGCCCGGGACGGGGTGCGGTTGTGCAGCGGCACAGACCTGCCGACGGGGCCTCTTACGCCGACGGCCCCCGGGTGACATCCTCTGCGGCCATGAGCGGACGCCGGGCACGGACGGAAGCGGAATGGTCGGTGCTGCTGACGGCGGCCGAGGTGCTGCTGGAGCGCGTCCCCGTGCTGACCGAGCAGCTCATCGTCGATCTGGCGAAGCACTCGCCGCTGTTCGACCTGGCGGTACCGCGGGACGAGCACTGGCAGCAGATCAGCGAGGCGATGCGGTACGGCATCGAGGCCTTCGCCGCGCGCCGCTCGGACCATCGCAAGGACCTGGCCTACGCGGAGGAGCTGGGGCGGCGCCGGGCCGAACAGGGCCTGCCGCTGGACCTGTTGCTGTACGCGTACCGGCGCGCCGGCCGGCTGACGTGGGACGCGCTGCTGGACATCGTCACGGAGGAGGATCCGGAGGCCCTGCCCGTCCTGGCCCGGACGGCGGGTGCGATGTGGGCCGGGATCGAACAGCAGGCGGCCGCGACGGCCGAGGCCTACCGGGCGGGCGAGCGGGAGATGCGCCGGCGCAGCGACGAGCGGGTGCAGGCCCTGCTGGACGCGCTGCTGGAGGGGGACGCGGCGCCGGGCCTGGCGGCGCGGGCGGCGGCGGGCCTGGACCTGCCGGAGCAGGGACGGTACGCGGTGGTCGTGCTCCCGGTGGACCGGCGTGACTCGGTGCACCGGGTGACGTCGGCGGGCGGGATGCGGCTGTTCTGGCGGATGCGGGCGGAGCAGGAGCTGGCGGTGGTGGCCCTCGGCACGTCCTCGCTGGACGAGCTGGCGGCGGAGCTGGCCGACCGGTGCCCCGGCCCCGGCGGGATCGGCCCCGTGGTGGGCGGGCTGGCGGAGCTGGGCCGGGCGCGGCGGCTGGCGGAGACGGCGCTGGCCACGTGCGGCGCGGAGGAGCGGGCCCTGGTCCGGCTGTCGGAACGGCTCCCCACGGCGCTGGTCGTGCGGCAGCCCGAGCTGGCGGGGGAGCTGGTCCAGGCGGTCCTGGGACCCCTGCTGGAACTGGATCCGGCGGACCGGGCGGTGCTGCTGGAGACCCTGGACGCCTGGCTCACCGCAGAGGGCTCCGCCGGGCGCGCGGCGACGCGTCTGTACTGCCACCGGAACACGGTCTTCAACCGGCTGCGGCGATTGGAGCACCTGACGTCCCGCTCCCTGTCGCGGCCGCGGGACCTGATCGCGCTGACGCTGGCCTTGGACGCGAACCGGCTGGCCGGCGCGTCCGGGGCGGCGGGCGCCTGAGCCGGCGCGGGGGGCCCGGCCCGCGCCCCGGCCTCGATCGCGGCGGGTCCAGAGGCCGGGGCTCCGCCCCGAGGCCCGGGCAGGGCCGGAGGGAGCCGCGCGCTCCGCACCGTCGAGCCGGCGCCGGCCGCTAGGCTTGATGTCGGAAAACCGCCAGCCGTGGTGGATCCCACCCCGGATCCTGGAGTCATGCACACCGATACAGAGCGTTGCGTGAGGGCTGTCCAGTCGAAGGACGCACGCTTCGACGGCTGGTTCTTCACCGCCGTGCTGACCACCCGGATCTACTGCCGGCCCAGCTGCCCCGCCGTGCCGCCGAAGGTCGAGAACATGACCTTCCTGCCCAGCGCCGCCGCCTGCCAGCAGGCCGGGTTCCGGGCGTGCAAGCGGTGCCGGCCCGACACCAGCCCCGGCTCGCCGGAGTGGAACGCACGGGCCGATGCCGTCGCTCGCGCGATGCGGCTGATCCAGGACGGGGTCGTCGACCGCGAGGGCGTGCCGGGGCTCGCGACGAGGCTCGGGTACTCCACCCGCCAGGTGGAGCGGCAGCTCAACGCCGAGCTCGGGGCCGGCCCGCTGGCCCTGGCGAGGGCCCAGCGCGCGCAGACCGCCCGGCTGCTCATCGAGACCTCCGAGCTCCCCATGGGCGACGTGGCCTTCGCGGCCGGGTTCGCCTCCATCCGCACCTTCAACGACACCGTCCGCGAGGTCTTCGCCCTGTCCCCGAGCGAGCTGCGGGAGCGGGCCGTGAAGGCCGGCCGCCACAAGAACGACCCGCCCCGGATCCCGGGGACGATCAGCCTGCGGCTGCCGTTCCGGGCCCCCCTGAACCCCGACAACCTCTTCGGGCACCTGGCCGCGACCGCGGTCCCCGGCGTCGAGGAGTGGCGCGACGGCGCCTACCGCCGCACCCTGCGCCTGCCCCACGGCACCGGCGTCGTCGCCCTGACCCCGCAGCCCGACCACATCGGCTGCCGCCTCGCCCTGACCGACCTGCGCGACCTCACCATCGCCATCAGCCGCTGCCGCTGGATGCTCGACCTGGACGCCGATCCGGAGGCCGTCGACGAGCAGCTGCGGTCCGACCCGCTGCTGGCCCCGCTCGTGGACAAGGCCCCCGGGCGCCGGGTCCCCCGTACGGTCGACGCGCAGGAGTTCGCCGTACGGGCGGTCCTGGGCCAGCAGGTGTCCACCGCGGCGGCGCGCACGCACGCGGCCCGGCTGGTGACCGCGCACGGCGAGCGCGTCGAGGACCCCCTGGGCGGGCTGACGCACCTCTTCCCCTCCCCGCAGGCGCTCGCCGCGCTGGACCCGGAGTCCCTGGCCCTGCCACGCAGCCGCCGCACGACGCTGACCACCCTGGTCTCGGAGCTCGCGGACGGCTCGCTGCCGCTCGGCTTCGACAGTGACTGGGACGAGGCGCGGGCGCAGCTCTCGGCGCTGCCCGGCTTCGGCCCGTGGACCACCGAGATCATCGCGATGCGGGCGCTCGGCGACCCGGACGCGTTCCTGCCGTCCGATCTGGGCGTGCGGCGGGCCGCGCAGGGGCTCGGGCTGCCGGCCGGTCCCGCGGCGCTGACCGCCCGCGCGGCGGCCTGGCGGCCGTGGCGCGCGTACGCCGTCCAGTACCTGTGGGCCACCGACGCCCACCCGATCAACCGCCTGCCCGTCTGAGGAGCACACCATGCGAACCACCGTCAACAGCGGAAAGCAGCACGCCGTCGTCGACAGCCCCTACGGCCCGCTCACCCTGGTCGCCACGGACGGCGTCCTCAGCGGCCTCTACATGACGGAGCAGCGCCACCGGCCGGCCGAGGAGTCCTTCGGGGAGCGGGTCGCCGCCACGGAGGAGCCGTTCCCCGAAGTGGAGCGCCAGCTCGCCGCGTACTTCGCCGGGGAGCTCACCGACTTCGACCTGCCCCTCCGCCTGGAGGGCACGGATTTCCAGCGCAGCGTCTGGGACCAGCTCGTACGGATCCCGTACGGCCAGACGTGGTCGTACGGGGAGCTCGCGGCCAGGCTGGGCAAGCCGAACGCCTCGCGCGCGGTGGGTCTGGCCAACGGCAAGAACCCGGTCGGCATCATCGTGCCGTGCCACCGGGTGATCGGCGCCTCGGGCGGCATGACCGGCTACGGCGGCGGGCTCGACCGGAAGGTGCGGCTGCTGGCCTTCGAGTCGGGGCAGCCGATCCAGGGCCAGCTGCTCTAGGGGTGTCCTTTCGGACCCGCTCCGCATGCGGTCCTTCCGGAGCGACTGTATGAAGGAAGCACCGCTACAAGATCGGAGCCGGGCATGGACGACTACCCGCTTCTCAACATCTTCTGGACGATGTTGTGGCTGTTCCTGTGGATCATGTGGTTCTTCCTGCTCTTCAAGGTCATCACGGACCTGTTCCGTGACCACAGCCTCAACGGCTGGGCGAAGGCGGGATGGCTCGTCTTCGTGCTCCTGCTCCCGTTCCTCGGCGTGTTCGTCTACCTCATCGCCCGCGGCAGGAGCATGGGCGAGCGGGACATGAAGCAGGTCCAGGAGAACGAGGCGGCCTTCCGGAGCTACGTCCAGCAGGCCGCGAGCCCCGGCGCCGGCGCGGCCGACCAGCTGCACAAGCTGTCCGCCCTCAAGGACAAGGGCGACATCACCCAGGAGGAGTTCGACCGCGCCAAGGCCAAGCTCCTGGCCTGACCGCCCCCTGCGCGGGTCAGACGACGAGGAGGGGGACCAGCAGGGCGAAGGCGGCGCCCGCCTCCACGGCGTAGCTGTAGAGCGAGGGGTGCTGTACGGGGGCGGCGAGCAGGACCACGCTCTGCTGGGCGGCGGCCGCCGCCACCCATTCGGCGTCGGCCCCCAGGTTTCCCTCGTACCAGCCCTCGCAGGAGCCGGGGCCGCTGACGGCGAGCAGGTCTTCCTCGCGCCGGTACAGTGCCCGCCACTCGGTGGCGGGCACCGACCAGCCGTCGAAGTCGGTGAACCGGCACCAGCCGCCCTCGCGGATCGCCGTGTCGAACAGCCAGACCGGCACCCCCTCCGGGGTCACCTCGCCGGCGGACTGCTGGTCGGTGGTGAAGTGGACCATGGGAAGGGCGTCGGGCCCGTCTGCGGTACTGGGCCAGGCGTACATCGTGATCATCAGCTGATTCTGTCCTGCTCGAAGTAAGCCTCGTGTTACGAAGCGGCCGGTCGGCGGCCGTTCTCCAGTTCCACCGTGCCCTCGCCCGACTGCAGGACCCGGTAGGCCTCTTCGGTGCGCCGGCCGAGCGATCCGGGGAGGTGCGCGGTGAGTTCGGCGGGCTCGACCAGCCGCCAGGAGATCAGCTCCTCCTCCTGGAGCCTGATCGATGCGAGCTGTCCGGCGTCGAGCACGCCGCCGTCGTAGACGTAGGCGACCAGCGGCGGGCGGCCGGCTCCGAGGGACCAGTCGACGGCGAGCAGCCGGCCGAGCGGGAGGTCGAGGCCGATCTCCTCGGCGCTCTCGCGGCGGGCGGCGGTGCGCGGCGACTCGCCCCCGTCCGACTCGACGGTGCCGCCCGGCAGCGTCCATCCCTCGCGGTAGTTGGGCTCGACAAGCAGGACCCTGCCCTCGGCGTCCCGGTAGAGCGCGGCCGCGCCGGCCAGCACCCGGGGCAGGCTCGCGATGTACGTGGCGAAGTCATCCGTGGTGGTCACGCCGCCACCCTACCGAGATCACGCCCCGGAGCCGCCAGGCCCGTCCTCGCGGTCCCGGCCCTTGGACTCGGCGACGCGCCGCAGCCAACGGGTGGCGGTCGGGCCCCTGCTCGGCGACGGCGTCGCCGACCATGGCCCGGACGGCGTCCCGCACGCCGTGCAGGGCGTGGTGGCGGGCGGGTCCGGCCCCGGGGTCGGCGCGGAGTTCCTTCACCAGCGCCAGCAGAGCAGCAGCATGACGATGACGAAGGGCAGCGCGACCAGGATCGTGGCGGTCTGCAGGGACTTCAGGCCGCCCGCGACGAGCAGCACGGCGGCGACGACGGCCATCGGCACGCCCCAGGTGACGACGAGCCAGGTGGGCGGGTGGAGCGAGCCGCGGCTGGTGAGCGAGCCCATGACCAGGGAGGCCGAGTCGGCGCTGGTCACGAAGTAGGTCATGACCAGGAGCATCACCACCCAGGAGGTGACCGCGGAGAGGGGCAGCGCGTCCAGCATCGCGAAGAGCGAGGCCTCCGTGCCGTCCCTGATCTCGGCGGCGAAGTCGACGACGCCCGTGGAGTCGAGGCGGATGGCGGTGCCGCCCATCACGCAGAACCAGATGACGGTGGCCCCGCTGGGCACGAGCAGCACGCCGACGAGGAACTCGCGGAGGGTGCGGCCGTGCGAGATGCGGGCGATGAAGGTGCCGACGAAGGGGGCCCAGGACAGCCACCACGCCCAGTAGAAGATCGTCCACGCGCCGAGCCCGAGGCTGGTGGCGGTGCCGAAGACGGTGGCGAAGACGGCCAGCAGGTCGATGGTCTTGCCGGCCGGGCCGTCCGCCCGCTGCTGGCCGATCAGGGGGACGAAGGCGGAGCTGAGGCGGTTGCCGCGGCCCTGGCGGAAGGTCGCGTAGGCGAGGGCCAGGCCGGCGATGCCGTAGATGGTCCAGGGGTGAGGGTCCGGAAGAAGGAGTACTCCATGGCCGCGAGGGCGGCGGCGCCCGTGCGGGGGGCCGCCCCGGAGGCGGGCGGCGGGGCCGGGTAGTGGGTGAGCGGCTCCCCCACCCCGTAGAACATCAGGCCGATGCCCACGCCGGCGAGGTGTCCGGACGAGGCTGTTCCAGTGATTCGGCGCTCATGCGGCCACACTATGCAGGCGTATATCCGCATTTAGAGGCATGGCGCGCCGGGTGTGGCCCAGGCCACTCATGGGCATAGGAGGATCCTCCGGATAAGCTCATGGCGGCGCGACTGCACTGTTCGATAGCAAGGGAATAGCAAGGTGACGGACGGAGCAGTAACTGAGGCCGCGCGCGTGCTCATCGCCGCGGACAAATTCAAGGGCTCGCTCACGGCCGTTCAGGTCGCGGAGCGGGTGACGGCCGGCCTTCGCTCGGCCGTACCGGGCGTGGAGATCGAGACCCTCCCCGTCGCGGACGGCGGCGACGGTACGGTCGCGGCCGCCGTGGCCGCCGGTTTCGAACGCCGGGAGGTACGGGTCACCGGACCCCTCGGCGACCAGGTCACGGCCGCCTTCGCGCTGCGCGAGGGCACCGCGGTGGTCGAGATGGCGGAGGCCTCCGGGCTGCAGCTGCTGCCGGCGGGCACCTTCGCCCCGCTGACGGCGACCACGTACGGTTCGGGCGAGCTGCTGAAGGCCGCACTGGACGCGGGCGCTCGATCGATCGTCTTCGGTGTGGGCGGCAGCGCCACCACCGACGGCGGCGCCGGCATGCTGGCCGCGCTGGGCGCCGTGTTCCTGGATGCGAACGGCGAACCGGTCGGTCCGGGCGGCGGCGCGCTGGCCGACCTGGCCTCGGCCGACCTGTCCGGCGTCGACCCGCGCTTCGCGGACGTGGAATTCGTCCTCGCGAGCGACGTGGACAACCCGCTGACCGGCCCGAAGGGCGCGCCGGCGGTCTACGGCCCGCAGAAGGGCGCCTCGCCCGAGGACGTGGCGGCGCTCGACGCGGCGCTCGCGCACTTCGCGGTGGTGCTCGAGAAGTCGATCGGCGCGAAGGCCGCCGAGTGCGCCGTGCTCCCGGGTGCGGGTGGCGCGGGCGGCATCGGCTACGGCGCCCTGCTGCTCGGTGCCACGTTCCGTCCCGGCATCGAGCTGATGCTGGAGGTGCTGGGCTTCGCCCCGGCCCTGGAGCGGGCCACCCTCGTCATCACCGGTGAGGGCTCGCTGGACGAGCAGACCCTGCACGGCAAGGCCCCGGCGGGCGTGGCGGCCGCGGCGCGCGCGGCGGGCAAGCCCGTGGTGGCGGTCTGCGGCCGGCTGCTGCTGACCCAGGAGGCCCTGGAGGCGGCCGGCATCCGCAAGGCGTACCCGCTCACGGACCTGGAGCCCGACCCGGCGAAGTCCATCCCGAACGCGGGTCCCCTGCTGGAGCGGGTCGCGGCCAACATCGCCGCCGACGTCCTCTGACGCCGGCCGCCTTCGCCGGCGGGGCCGGATCTCCGGGCGGCTACGCCCCGAGGAGGTCGGCCGTGGTCACCACGCGGGCGAAGCCGCCGCCCTGGAGGTTCACCGCGGTGGCGGTGGCGAGTTCGTCCGCCGTCAGCCTCAGGCCCCCCGGCCCGGCGAGGTCGAAGGTGTGGGTGGCGTCGAGCGGGACGAGTACGTCGTAGCCCAGGTTCCCCGCCATCCGGGCGGTGGTCTCGACGCACATGTTGGTCTGGATGCCGACCACCACCAGCTGGCCCGTGCCCCGGGCGGTGAGCCAGTCGGCCAGGTCCGGGGTGCCGTAGAAGGCGGAGTTCACGGTCTTGGTGACCAGCAGGGACCCGTGGCGCCGCTTCTCGACCAGGTCCTTGAAGGCGTGGCCGGGGTGGTCCGCGGCCAGGACGGAGCCGGGTTGCACGGAGGCGTGCCGGACGAGGACCACCGGACGGCCGGCGGCCTGCCAGGCGTCCATCAGGGCGGCGATGTTGTCCTCGGCGGCCGGGTTGTTGCGGGGCCCCCAGAAGGACTCGTCGTCGAAGCCCTTCTGCACGTCGATGACCAGCAGGGCACTGTTCGGGGCGATCTCGATCGCGGTCTGTGTCATGACTCCATGCTGTCTGCCGGGCCGTGGGCCCGACAGCGGCTGCGCGGACCCGGACCGATGAGATCCTGCCAGGGTGGCAGTGCCCCTGCTGGCACACTGGCCCGATGCGCCGCGTCGCCATCGTCGTCCAGCCCGGGATCCGCAGCTTCGACCTCGCCGTCATCACCGAGGTCTGGGGTCCCGACCGCAGCCGCGCCGGGGCGCCGCACTTCGAGCTGCGCCGGTGCGCCGCGGACCCCGGTCCGATCCCGCTGCCCGGCGGGCTGACCCTGGCCCCCGACCGGGGGCTCGACTGGCTGGCCTCGGCCGACCTGGTCGTCGTACCGGCCCTGGCCGAGCCGTCCGATCCGACGCCCGGCCCGGTCCTCGCGGCCCTCCGGGAGGTACACGCCCGGGGCGTGCCGATCGCCGCCCTGTGCGCCGGAGCGTTCGTCCTGGCGGAGGCCGGGCTGCTGGAGGGCCGCCGGGCAGTCACCCACTGGTGGCTGGCGCCGCAGCTCGCCGCGCGCTACCCGGCGGTCGTGGTCGAGGACGCCCCGCTCTACGTCGAGGACGGCGGGCTGTGGACCTCCGCCGGGGTGGCCTCCGGGATCGACCTCTGCCTGCACCTGGTCCGCGAGGCGCACGGCGCCGAGGCCGCTGCCGTCATCGCCCGCTCGATGGTGACGGGCCCCTTCCGCACGGGGGGCCACGCCCAGTACCTCGACCGGCCCGTGCCGGCCGCGGACCGGACCGCCGAGGCGCTGGCCGCCGTACGGGAGCGGGCCCTGCGCTCCCTGCACGAGCCGCTGTCCGTGGCCACCATGGCCCGCTGGGCCGGCATGTCCCCGCGCTCCTTCGCCCGGCACTTCGCCGCGGCCACCGGCACCACCCCGCACCGCTGGCTCCTGGGCCACCGGCTGGACGCGGCCCGCAAGCTGCTGGAGCGCACCGACCACCCGGTGCCGGAGGTGGCCCGGCGGGCCGGTTTCGCCAGCGAGGTCACCTTCCGCCAGCACTTCACCTCGTACGTCGGCCTCGGCCCCCGCGCGTATCGTGCGGCCGCCGCCACCTCCGCAGCCGCTCCAAACCCTCCGGACAGTGTTAGAAAGGGCTCATGACCGGACGTAATGGTCGCCAGCCGACCGGGCGGGGTTCGCGCCTGCGGGCACGCCTGCCCCTCGGGGCGCACAGTGTCGCCGGTCAGGTCTTCGCCCTCCAGGCGGTGATCGTGCTGCTGCTGATCACCGCTGCCGCGGTCGCCCTGGTGGTCCAGGCCCGGATCGACAGCGAGCGCGACGCACGCCACCGCTCGCTCGCGGTCGCCGAGGGCTTCGCCCACTCCCCCGGTCTCGCGGCGGCCCTGGCGGCGCGGAATCCGACCCCCACGCTCCAGCCGCTGGCCGAGGCCGCCCGCCGGGCCTCGGGCGTCGACTTCATCGCCGTGATGAGCACCGACGGGATCCGCTACACCGACCCGCGTCCCGAACTGATCGGCCGGCGTGCCACCGGCGACCTCAGCCGCGCCGTCGCCGGCCAGTCCTTCACCGAGACCTTCACGGGCGAGCCGAGCGATGCCGTCCGGGCCGTGGTCCCCGTACGGAACGCCGAAGGCGTCGTCGTCGGCCTGGTCGGCACCGGCATAGAGGTGGAGAACGTCTCCATGGTGGTCGAGGGCCAGCTCCCGCTGCTGCTCGGCGCCGCCGCGGGCGGCCTGGCGCTCGGCACCGCGGGCGCCGCCCTGGTCAGCCGTCGGCTGCGGCGCCAGACGCGCGGCCTGGGCCCCGCCGAGATGACCCGGATGAACGAGCACCACGAGGCCGTGCTGCACGCCGTGCGTGAGGGCGTGCTCATCATCGGCGCCGACGACCGGCTCGTCCTCGCCAACGACGAGGCCCGAAGGCTCCTCGACCTGACGCCGGACTCCGAGGGGCGCGCCGTCGACGACCTCGGTCTCGACCCCCGCACCACCGAGCTGCTCGTCTCCGGCCGGGTCGTGACGGACCAGGTCCACCTGGCGGGCGACCGGCTGCTCGCGGTCAACGTACGGCCCACCAAGCAGTACCGGGGCATGTCCACGGGCAGCGTCGTGACCCTGCGCGACTCGACCGAGCTCGCCGCCGTGTCCGGCCGGGCCGAGGTGGCCCGCAGCCGGCTGCAGCTGCTGTACGACGCCGGAGTGCGGATCGGGACCACCCTGGACGTGGTGCGGACCGCCGAGGAGCTGTCGGAGGTCGCGGTCCCGCGCTTCGCGGACTTCGTCACGGTGGAGCTCCTGGAGCCGGTGCTGCGGGGGGACGAGCCCTCCACTGTGTCCGGCACCTACTCCGAGATGCGCCGGGCGGCGATCACCGGTGTCCGCGCCGACTCGCCGCTCCAGCCGGTCGGCGACGTCATCCGGTTCGTCGTGCCCACGGCCCCCATGGCGGCGGCCCTGGACGCCGGACACGCGGTGCTCGCGGCCGACCTGAACGCGGCCATGGGCTGGCGGGCCCAGGACGAGGTCGGGACCCGCGAGGCCCTCGGCTACGGACTCCACTCGCTGATCTCCGTACCGCTGCAGGCGCGGGGCGTGGTCCTGGGCATGGCGAACTTCTGGCGGGCCGACACCCCGGAGGCCTTCGACGAGGAGGACCTGTCCTTCGCGGAGGAGCTGGGTGCGCGCGCGGCCGTGTCCATCGACAACGCCCGCCGCTTCACCCGCGAGCACGCGATGGCCGTGACCCTCCAGCGCAGCCTGCTGCCCCGGGTGCTGCCCGAGCAGAGCGCCGTGGAGGTGGCCTTCCGCTATCTGCCCGCGAAGGCGGGGGTGGGCGGTGACTGGTTCGACGTGATCCCGCTGCCCGGCACCCGGGTGGCCCTGGTCGTCGGCGACGTCGTCGGGCACGGGGTGCACGCGGCGGCCACCATGGGCCGGCTGCGGACGGCCGTGCACAATTTCTCGACTCTGGACCTGCCGCCCGACGAGCTGCTCGGACACCTGGACGAGCTGATCAACCGGATCGACCAGAACGAGACCGGGGTCGGCGCGGACGCGGACGGGGACGACCCGGAGGGGGCTCCGGAGCCCGCCGCGATCACCGGTGCCACCTGTCTCTACGCGGTCTACGACCCGGTCTCCGGGCGGTGCACGATGGCCAGCGCCGGGCACCCCGGGCCCGCGCTGATCCGCCCCGACGGTCACGTGGAGTTCCCCGAGCTGCCGGCCGGGCTCCCGCTCGGCGTGGGGGGCATGCCCTTCGAGGCCACCGAGTTCAGGCTGCCCGAGGGGAGCCGTCTCGCGCTGTTCACCGACGGCCTGGTGGAGGACCGCGGCCGGGACTTCGACACCGGCCTGCGCCTGCTGGGCGAGACGCTGTCGCGGCCCGGCCGCAGCCCGGAGCAGGCCTGTGCGGACGTGCTCGCCGTGATGCTGTTCCCGGTGCCGAGCGACGACATCGCCCTGCTGATCGCCGACACCCGGCGGGTGGAGGCCGACCGGATCGCCGAGTGGGAGGTGCCCGGCGAACCCTCGGCCGTCTCGCGGGTGCGCAACGCGGGCTCCGCGCAGCTCGCCGCCTGGGGGCTGGAGGAGATCTCCTTCACGACCGAGCTCATCCTCAGCGAGCTGATCACCAACGCGATCCGGTACGGGAGCGCGCCCGTCCGGGTCCGGCTCCTGCGCGACCGCACCCTCATCTGCGAGGTCTCCGACGGCAGCAGCACCTCCCCGCATCTGCGGTACGCGGCCACGACCGACGAGGGCGGGCGCGGGCTGTTCCTCGTCGCCCAGTACGCCGACCGGTGGGGCACGCGCTACACCGAGCGCGGCAAGGTCATCTGGGCCGAGCTGCCCCTGACCGGGGGCGGGGACCCGCAGGAGCCGGGGCCGCCGGACCTGGACGCGCTGGAGAACATGGCCTGGTGACCGCGCCGGGGCGTGGCGCGCGCGGCCGCTCGTACCGTCCCGTCACACCGGCCGGGTCCGGGCCAGCAGCACCGCCACGTCGTCCTGCTGGGCGCACGGCAGCAGCGACCGCAGGATCCCGTCGCACAGTTCCTCCAGCGGCTGCTCCGCCCGGCGCAGAGCCTGCGCCAGCTGGTCCATGCCCTGGTCGAGGTCCCGGTCCCGGGCCTCGATGAGGCCGTCGGTGTAGAGCACGAGCAGGCTCCCCGCGGGCAGCCGCACCTCCTCGGTGCGGAAGTCCTGCCCGCCGGTGCCCAGCGGGGTGCCGGGGGGTCCGTCGAGGAAGGAGACGGTCCCGTCGGGGGCGACCACGGCGGGCGGCGGATGCCCGGCGCGTCCGACGACGCAGCCGCCGGACGCCGGGTCGTACACGGCGTAGACGCAGGTCGCCATCTCGTCCTCGCCCAGGTCGGCCACCACGGCGTCGAGCGAGCCGAGCATGCGCGCCGGGGACACCTCGTGGCGCGCGAGGGTCCGCACCGCCGTCCGCAGCTGTCCCATGACGGCCGCCGCGTGGATCCCGTGGCCCATGACGTCCCCGATGACCAGCCCGGTCCGGCCGCCGGGCAGGGGGATGACGTCGAACCAGTCCCCGCCGACGTCGTGGTCGCTGGCCGGCAGGTAGCGCCCGGTGAGTGCGAGGCCGGGGACCTCGGGCAGCGCGCTGTTGGTGAGGCTGCGCTGGAGGGTCAGGGCGGCCTGCCGCTGGCGGGTGTACATCCGGGCGTTGTCGATGTTGAGGGCCGCGCGGGCGACCAGTTCGTCGACGAGTACGCAGTCCTGCTCGTCGAAGGGCTCCCGGTCGCGCGTGCGCGTCACGGTGACGGCGCCGAGCACCGTGCCGCGCGCGACGAGCGGGACCAGCCGCGCCGAGCCCAAGGTGGCGAGGTAGGCGCGCAGGGCGTCGGCGCGCGGGGAGGTGATCAGTGCCGGGATGTCGGAGACGTAGAGGTTCGTGGGCCGCCCTTCCGTGATGATCCGCTCGTAGTGGGTGCCCACGGGGATCTGGAAGGTCTGGCCGGGGGTGAGTTTGGCGGTGGGG
>NZ_JARAYQ010000106.1:0-26567 GCF_033794505.1 Streptomyces sp. MB09-01
GATCCGGGCGGGTGGTGAGACGGCGGCGCCCCCGCACCGGAGGGTGCGGGGGCGTCGGCGGGGGCGGTGTCAGCCCAGGCGGGTGACGTCGCGGACGGCGCCCTTGTCGGCGCTGGTGGCCATCGCCGCGTAGGCGCGCAGGGCCGCGGAGACCTTGCGCTCGCGGTTCTTCGGGGCGTAGACGCCGCCGAGGGCCTCGTGGCGGGCCGCGAGGGTGGCTGCGTCGACGAGGAGCTCGATGGAGCGGTTCGGGATGTCGATGCGGATGCGGTCGCCGTCCTGGACGACGGCGATGTGGCCGCCCGAGGCCGCCTCCGGGGAGGCGTGGCCGATGGACAGGCCCGAGGTGCCGCCGGAGAAGCGGCCGTCGGTGACCAGGGCGCAGACCTTGCCGAGGCCGCGGCCCTTGAGGAAGGAGGTCGGGTAGAGCATCTCCTGCATGCCGGGGCCGCCGCGCGGGCCCTCGTAGCGGATCACGACGACGTCGCCCGCCTTGATCTCCTTGCGGAGGATCTTGTCGACGGCCTCGTCCTGCGACTCGCAGACGACGGCCGGGCCCTCGAAGGTCCAGATCGACTCGTCGACGCCCGCCGTCTTCACGACGCAGCCGTCGACGGCGATGTTGCCGCGCAGGACGGCGAGGCCGCCGTCCTTGGAGTACGCGTGCTGCACGGAGCGGATGCAGCCGCCCTCGGCGTCGAGGTCGAGGGTGTCCCAGCGCTCGGACTGGGAGAAGGCGGTCGCGGAGCGCACGCAGCCGGGGGCCGCGTGCCACAGCTCCATGGCCGTGTCGGACGCCGTGCCGGAGCGGGCGTCCCACTTGGCCAGCCAGTCCTCCAGGTTGTCCGAGTGGACCGTGGTGACGTCCTTGTTGAGGAGGCCGCCGCGGTGCAGCTCGCCGAGGATGGCGGGGATGCCGCCGGCGCGGTGGATGTCCTCCATGTAGTACGTGCCGCCGGGCGCCACGTTCGGGGCGACCTTGGCCAGGCACGGAACGCGGCGCGAGACCTCGTCGATGTCGGTGAGGTCGTAGTCCAGGCCCGCTTCCTGCGCGGCGGCGAGGAGGTGGAGGATCGTGTTCGTGGAGCCGCCCATGGCGATGTCGAGGGCCATGGCGTTCTCGAAGGCCTGGCGGGTGGCGATGGAGCGCGGCAGGACCGACTCGTCGCCGTCCTCGTAGTACCGCTTGGTGATCTCGACGACCGTGCGGCCGGCGTCCTCGTACAGGGCGCGGCGGGCGGTGTGCGTGGC
This sequence comes from Streptomyces sp. MB09-01, assembly GCF_033794505.1. Classification (NCBI taxonomy): domain Bacteria; kingdom Bacillati; phylum Actinomycetota; class Actinomycetes; order Kitasatosporales; family Streptomycetaceae; genus Streptomyces; species Streptomyces sp. MB09-01. The sequence continues at coordinate 1,252 of NZ_JARAYQ010000106.1, forward strand.
GAGGACGGATCCGTTGCCGGGGAGGGCGAGGCCGATGGCCTCGGCGAGGCAGTTCATCGAGTTCGCGGTGAACATGCCGCTACAGGAGCCGCAGGTGGGACAGGCGTTCTCCTCGATGCGCAGGACGTCCTCGTCGGAGACGTTCTCGTTGGAGGCGTCGACCATGGCGTCGATCAGGTCGAGCTTGCGGACGGTGCCGTCGACGAGGATGGCCTGCCCGGCCTCCATCGGACCGCCGGACACGAACACGACGGGGATGTTGAGGCGCATCGCGGCCATCAGCATGCCGGGCGTGATCTTGTCGCAGTTGGAGATGCAGATCAGGGCGTCGGCGCAGTGGGCCTCGACCATGTACTCGACCGAGTCCGCGATCAGGTCGCGGGAGGGGAGGGAGTACAGCATGCCGCCGTGGCCCATGGCGATGCCGTCGTCGACCGCGATGGTGTTGAACTCGCGGGGGATCGCGCCGGCGGCGCGGATGGCGTCGGAGACGATCCGGCCGACCGGGGCCAGGTGCGTGTGGCCGGGGACGAATTCGGTGAAGGAATTGGCGACCGCGATGATCGGCTTGCCGATGTCCTCGCTCGCTACGCCCGACGCGCGCATCAGCGCACGAGCGCCTGCCATGTTGCGGCCGTGGGTGACGGTGCGGGACCTCAGCTCGGGCATGCGGTTCACTCCCCATGAGTGCGGCTGTACGGTCAGCCGCGACTGCGGATATGGCTCAGATACGAGGCTACGCCCACCGCCCGCGATCCGGACGGCGCGTCCGCATGGCGGGACGGCAGGCTCACTCCTCGGTCAGGTACCGCTGCAGCGTAGGGGCGACGAGCGCCACGATGTCCTCCGCGTCCGCGGACGCGAGGGGCTCGACCTGTACGACGTAGCGCAGGATCGCGATGCCCACCATGTGGGAGGCGGCGAGCTCGGCGCGGAAGGTCGGGTCGGGGACGTGGAGGTCGGCGGCGACCCGCTCCAGGACCCGCCGCAGCACCAGCCCGCGCAGCACCTTCGCGGCGGCCTCGTGGGTGAGGGCGGAACGGATCACGGCGAGCAGCGGGGCCCGGGTGACCGGGTTCTCCCAGACGCCCAGGAAGTACCTGGCCAGCCGCTCGCCGATGCCGTCGGGTCCGCCGCCGATGATCGCGGGGACCACGAGGGCGGGCTCCATGCTCATCTCGATGGCGGCGGCGAAGAGGTCGTCCTTGCTGCCGAAGTAGTGGTGGACCAGCGCCGGGTCCACCCCCGCCACCTTCGCGATGCCGCGTACGGAGGTCTTGTCGTACCCGCGCTCCGCGAACACCTCGCGGGCGGCCAGCCGGATGCGCTCCTGGGTGCCGGGGCCGTCGTCGGCCTCGTCCTGCCGCGGCCGGCCGGGCCCGCGGCGGCGCGGCTTCTCCGCTCCCGTCATGACCGCCGGGCCCCGTCCCGGGCGGTGGGGGCGGTGGCGAGGTGCAGCCGTGTGAAGGCCAGGGCCTCGGCGAGGTCGGCCTCGCGCTCGGCCGACGACATCGCCCGCCGCGTGTTCACCTCGATCACCACGTGACCGTCGAAGGAGGTCCGGGCGAGGCCCTCCAGCAGCTCGGCGCAGGGCTGCGTACCCCGCCCCGGGACCAGGTGCTCGTCCTTCGCCGAACCGTTTCCGTCCGCGAGGTGGATGTGCGCGAGCCGGTCGCCCATCCGGTCGATCATCGCGGTGGCGTCGGTCCGGGCGGTCGCGGTGTGCGAGAGGTCGACGGTGAAGTGCCGGTAGTCGTCCTTCGTCACGTCCCACTCGGGCGCGTACGCGAGCATCTCGCGGTCGCGGTAGCGCCAGGGGTACATGTTCTCCACGGCGAACCGGACGTCGGTCTCGTCTGCCATCCGCCAGATCCCGGTGACGAAGTCCCGCGCGTACTGGCGCTGCCAGCGGAAGGGCGGGTGCACGACGACGGTGGACGCGCCGAGCCGCTCGGCCGCGGCCTGCGCCCGCTGCAGCTTGGTCCACGGGTCGGTGGACCACACGCGCTGGGTGATCAGCAGACACGGCGCGTGCACGGCGAGGATCGGCACCTGGTGGTGGTCCGACAGCCGGCGCAGGGCGTCGACGTCCTGACTGACCGGATCCGTCCAGACCATGACCTCCACGCCGTCGTACCCGAGGCGCGCGGCGATCTCGAAGGCGGTCGCGGTGGACTCCGGATAGACGGAGGCCGTGGAGAGGGCGACTTTCGCGGTCGGGATGCGGACTGGTTCTGCCACGGAGACAGGGTACGGGCCCGGCGCCCGACCGGTACGTGACGACCGCCACCCGAACCCGACCCGAAACCGGGCCCCGAGGCCGGCGCGAGCCCTACGCGAGGGCGGCGTGAGGCGGGCGCGAGGGGTCGCGGGCCCGGGGGGGGCACGGCCCACGTGGTCGACGCGAGGCCGGCCCGCGCACTGGCGAAGCCGCCCTGAGCCCCGCGCAGGCTTGCTCGCGCCCGGCCCGCGCCCTGGCGCGGGGCCGGCGGGAGGCCGGCGCGGGCCCTGCGGGGCACGGCGGGAGCCCGGCGCGAGCGTGGGCCCGAGGGTCGGCGTGGGACCGGATCGGGCCCTGCGCGGGTGTGACCGCGCCCTGGCGGGAGGCCGGCGCCCGCCCGGCTTGGCCGTGCGCTGCAGGTGCCGGCGCGGGGCCGGCCGCCGGCCGCTGCGGGCGGGCCCCGACGCACACGGGCCGGGCGCCGGAGGCGGCGCAGCGTAGGCCGCCCGGCCCACAGCTGGATCGCCACGGTCCGTCAGCCGCCTTAGGTTTCGGGCAAGATGCGGGTTTTCGCCCGCTTTGCACCGAGAGGGTTGCCCGTATGACTCGCCGTTGGATCACATCCGCCCTGTGCGCGCTCGCGCTGCTCGCACCCGGCTCGCTCGGCACGGCCTCGGCCGCCGAGGGGGGCCGGACGCCCTTGCGCGTCACCACCCGCAACCTCTACCTGGGCGCCGACCTCGCCCCCGTCCTCGCCGCCACCAGCCCGCAGGGCCTCGTCGCCGCGGTGACCGCGGTGTGGGCGAACGTCCAGGCGACGAACTTCCCCGAGCGCGCCAAGGCACTGGCCGACGAGATCGCCGAGAGCGACCCCCACCTCGTGGGCCTCCAGGAAGCCGTGCTGTGGCGCAGCCAGACCCCGGCCGGGCCGGGCAGCGCCACCCACGTCGAGTACGACTTCCTGCAGATCCTCCTCGACGAGCTCTCCGCCCGCGGCAAGCACTACGCCGCCGTGGCCAGCGTCACCGTCGGCAGCGACTTCGAGGCCCCGCGCGCCACGCCCGGCGGCGGCCTCCAGGACATCCGCCTCACCGACCGCGACGTGCTCCTGGCCCGCACCGACCTGCCCGCCCGCACCTTCTCCGTGGCCAACGCGCAGGCCGCCCGGTTCCGCAACCACGTGCCCATCTGCCGGCCCGTGCTCGGCTGCCCGCCCCAGCCGCCCCTCAAGGTCGAGCGCGGCTGGGTCTCGGCCGACGCCACGCTCCGCGGGCGCACCGCCCGGGTGGTGACCACCCACCTCGAACCGGCCGCCCCCGCCGTCCAGGAGGCGCAGGCCGGCGAACTGCTCGCGGGCCCACTGAACACCGAGCTCCCCACCGTGCTGCTCGGCGACCTCAACTCGGCGGCCGGCGGAGTCGGCGCGACACCGGGAACCGGCACCCAGAGCTACAACCGGCTCCTCGCCGCCGGCTTCAAGGACGCCTGGACCGCCAACCGCCACCGCCCCGGCGGCCCCGGCTTCACCTGCTGCCAGGCCCCCGACCTGCGCAACGCCGCCTCCAGCCTCACCCAGCGCATCGACTACGTGCTCTTCCGCGGCAAGATCCACGCGCTGGCGGCCCACCGGGTGGGCGAGAAGCCCGCCGACCGCACCCCGTCGGGCCTGTGGCCCTCCGACCACGCCGGCATCACGAGCGTGCTCCGGCTGCGCTGACCGCCCCGGCCGGCCGGAGCCCGCGCCAGTGGGAACCCGTACTTTCCTACGATCCCGTCGGCATGTGGTCCAGCCTGCGGAGGATCACGCCCTCGCGCAGGGCCCACGGGCAGATCTCCAGCTCGTCGACACCGAAGAGGTCCATCGCGCCCTCCGCGACGAGCGCGCCCGCCAGGAGCTGGTTCGCCCGGCCCTCCGAGACACCCGGCAGGGCAGAGCGCTGGGCCGTGGTCATCGCCGCGAGGCGCGGCACCCACTCCTCCAGGGACTTGCGGCTGAGGTCCCGCTGCACGTACAGCCCGTCCGCCGAACGGGCCGCGCCCGCGATGCGGGCCAGCTGCTTGAAGGTCTTCGACGTCGCGACCACGTGGTCCGGGGCGCCGAAGCGGCTGAACTCGCGGACCGTGCGGGCGATCTCCGCCCGCACGTGCCGCCGTAGCGCCCGGATGTCCAGCGCGTCCGGCGGGTCGCCCGGGAGCCATCCCGACGTGAGGCGGCCCGCGCCCAGCGGCAGCGAGACGGCCGCGTCCGGGTCCTCGTCGATGCCGTACGCGATCTCCAGCGAGCCGCCGCCGATGTCCAGGACCAGCAGTTTCCCGGCGGACCAGCCGAACCACCGGCGGGCCGCCAGGAAGGTCAGCCGGGCCTCGTCCGCGCCGCTGAGCACCGGCAGGTCGACCCCCGTCTCGGCCTTGACCCGCGCCAGCACCTCGTCCGCGTTCGTGGCCTCGCGCACCGCACTGGTCGCGAAGGGGAGGACGTCCTCGCAGCCCTTGTCCTCGGCGGCCTGCACGGCCTCGCCGATCACCGAGACGAGACGCTCCACGCCCTCGGGGGTGACGGCCCCGCCCTCGTCGAGGAGCTCCGCCAGGCGCATTTCCACCTTGTGAGAGTGCGCCGGCTGCGGGCGCGCACCGGGGTGCGCGTCCACCACCAGCAGATGGACCGTGTTCGAACCCACATCAAGGACACCGAGTCTCATAGGGGGAAACGCTACTGCGACGAACGCCGAGGGGTGAGGTAGGGGGCGCTTAGGCTTGGGTTTGTGCCAAATACGAAGAAGGCCAACAAGACCCGGTCGCAGAAGGACACGGGCAAGAACCCCGCCAAGGGCAAGAACTCCGGCGGCAGGAACGGCAAGGGTAAGAACCCCGTCGTCTCCGACGAGAAGGGCCTCGACTTCCCCCGGGCCTGGGTGGAATTCCCCGACCCCGGCGACGACGAGCAGGTCTTCCGCTGCGACCTGACCTGGCTGACCTCGCGCTGGACCTGCATCTTCGGCCAGGGCTGCCAGGGCATCCAGGCGGGCCGGGCGGACGACGGCTGCTGCACGCTCGGCGCGCACTTCTCCGACGAGGACGACGAGAAGCGGGTCGCGCAGCACGTGGCCCGGCTGACGCCCGAGCTGTGGCAGTTCCACGACGTCGGCAGCGAGAGCGGGTGGACGCAGCACGACGACGACGGGGAGAAGCAGACCCGCCGCTGGGACGGCGCGTGCATCTTCCTGAACCGGCCGGGGTTCCCCGCCGGGGCCGGCTGCTCGCTGCACATCCTCGCGATGAAGGAGGGCCGCGAGCCGCTGGAGACCAAGCCCGACGTCTGCTGGCAGCTGCCGATCCGCCGGACGTACGAGTGGATCGACCGGCCCGACGACACCCGCGTGCTGCAGGTGACGATCGGCGAGTACGACCGCCGCGGCTGGGGTCCCGGCGGCCACGACCTGCACTGGTGGTGCACGTCGGCCACTTCCGCGCACGGCGCCGGGGACCCGGTGTACGTGTCGTACCGCGCCGAGCTGACGGAGCTGATGGGCAAGGAGGGGTACGAGGCGCTCGTGAAGCTGTGCGAGGCGCGGCTGGCCTCGCTGCTGCCGATGGCCCCGCACCCGGCCGACCCGGTCGACCCGGCCTGACCTGCGCGGGCCGTCCGGCCGGGCCGTCCGGCCCGGCCTAGCCGGGGGACCCCGACGGGCCCGGGTCCGGCCCCGGGGAAACCGTTCCGCCTGAGCCGTCCGACGGCGTCGCGGTCGGCGTGGGCGTCGGGGACGGCGGCGGGATCGTCGGCTCCGTGGGTGTCGGGGTCGGCGTGGGCGGCTGCGTCGGGTCCGGGCTCGGCGTCGGGGTCGTGGGCTGCGTCGGCTCCGGCGACGGCGTCGGGGTCGACGCGGGGCGGCCCCGGCCCCGGCCCCGGATGGACACCACCGCACCGCTCGGATCGACCCCGACCCGGGCCGTCCAGGCGCCCACGGGCTGGGCCTCGGAGTCCACGGCGATCCTCAGGGTGACCGATTCTCCAGGGGCCAGGGTGCCCGCGGTCCGGCTCGCGCGCAGCCAGGGCGCGTCGGACCAGAGCCGCCAGTCCACCGGGGCGCCGCCCGAGGCGGTGAGGGTGAGCAGCGTGAGGGAGCCGCGGGAGGACGCGGCGACGGCGAGGCGGCCGGGGGCTCCGGCGTGGTCGGGGCCGGCCGGCGGACCCGTGCTGATCACCTCGACGGAGACGTCGGATGCGTCGTCGCTCTGGGCGAAGCCGGGGCCGCCGGTGGTACTGGCGGCGTTCCCGGCGTTCTCGTACGCCGTCAGCGGGCGGCCGTCGGTCCGCGCCGTCGGGAGCTCCGACCCGCTGGCGGAGATGCGGGTGGAGTCGCCGCCGACCGGCTCGCCCGTGCTGGGGGCGCCGCGGTACGCCGCCCACAGGGCCAGCACCGGGGCGGCGACGACGGTGGCGACGACGGTCGTGGTCACCGCCCGGGCGCGCAGCCGCTCGCGGCGGGCCGCGCGGTCCCGGGGGTCCATCGGGAAGCCGGTGCGGTCGAAGCGCGGGCCGGGCCGGCGGCCCCGGCCGGAGCGGATCATCGCCGCGTGGACGGCGGTGCGGGGGGCGGGTACGAGCGGGAGGGCGGCGGTGTTGATGCCGCCGGAGCCGGGCCAGGGGGCGGCGACGCCCACGCGTTCGGCGACGCGGCGGCACCGGGGGCAGTCGTCGACGTGGCGGACGAGTTCGGCGCGCAGGGGGCTGGACAGCAGCACGTTGCCGTCGCCCTCGCCCTCGCCGTCGCCGCCGGTGAGCAGGGAGACGGCGGGACAGTTCCCGGTCTCCACGACGGCGAGGGCGGCCCGGGTGCGCTCCACCTCGCAGGCGGCGCCGGACAGGAGCTCCCGGGCTGCGGCCGGGGGCGTGCCGAGGACGGCGGCGAGTTCGGGGACGCCGAGGCGGTGGCGGACGGCGAGTTCGAGGGCCTCGCGCTGGGCGGGGGTGGTGCCGGCGGCCTCGGGCCAGGCGAGCCGGGCCAGTTCGGTACGGCGGTAGGCGTTCACGTCAACGGGCCGATGGGCGTCCGCGGCGCGTTCGGTGTCCGTGGCATCACCCGGGTCCGTTTCGCTGCCCGGCGCACGCGTGCGCCCGGCGTGCTCCGGCGCACGCCGAGCGGAATGCGCTCCGGGTCGGGTACGCCGTTGCTCTGCCAGCCGGCGCAGGCAGCCCCAGCGGGCGAGCGCGTAGAGCCAGGCGCGCCGGTCCCCCTCGTCGGGGCAGCGGCCGGGGTGCCGCTCGGCCACGGCGAGGACGTCGCCCAGCACGTCGGTGGCGGTGTCGTGGTCGCACAGGACCGACAGGCAGTACGTGAACAGACCGTCCAGGTAAGGCTCGTGCCGGAAGGGGGGCGGCTGCTCCCCCTCGCTGTGCGTGCGCCCGTGCGCCCGGTGTGCGCCGGTGCGCGATGAGGGGTGTGCCTGGTTGCTGCTGTTCACCTGGCGACCGTAGGCGGCGCGCCGGTGGCGGCCTGGAAGCCTTCCCCGCTTTTAGCCCTTATGGGTGAACAGATCGGTGGTCCGCTGACGCAGGCCCTGACGTGGGAGGGCCCCGCCCCGCGGCCGCCTGCGCCACCGCCCCGCCCGGTCTGTCAGTGCGGGCGGCTACCGTGAGCGGCATGGCTGCCCGCACTGCTCGTTCATCCGCCAAGGACCGGCCGTCCTACCGCTGTACCGAGTGCGGCTGGACGACCGCGAAATGGCTCGGGCGGTGCCCCGAGTGCCAGGCCTGGGGCACCGTCGAGGAGATGGGCGCGCCCGCCGTGCGGACCACCGCCGCCGGCCGGGTCTCGACCGCCGCGGTGCCGATCGCACAGGTCGACGGGCGGACGGCGACCGCGCGCAGCACCGGCGTGGACGAGCTGGACCGCGTCCTCGGCGGCGGGCTCGTCCCCGGCGCCGTGGTGCTGCTCGCCGGCGAGCCCGGCGTCGGGAAGTCGACGCTGCTGCTGGACGTCGCGGCGAAGGCGGCGAGCGACGAGCACCGCACCCTCTACGTCACGGGCGAGGAGTCGGCGAGCCAGGTGCGGCTGCGGGCCGACCGGATCAACGCCCTCAGCGACCACCTCTACCTCGCCGCCGAGACCGATCTCTCCGCCGTGCTCGGGCACCTCGACGCCGTGAAGCCCTCCCTGCTGATCCTGGACTCCGTACAGACCGTCGCCTCCCCCGAGATCGACGGCGCGCCCGGCGGCATGGCCCAGGTGCGGGAGGTGGCCGGGGCGCTGATCCGGGCCTCCAAGGAGCGCGGGATGTCCACCCTGCTCGTCGGCCACGTGACCAAGGACGGGGCGATCGCCGGACCCCGGCTGCTGGAGCACCTCGTGGACGTGGTGCTGAGCTTCGAGGGCGACCGGCACGCGCGGCTGCGGCTGGTGCGCGGCGTCAAGAACCGGTACGGGGCCACCGACGAGGTCGGCTGCTTCGAGCTGCACGACGAGGGCATCACCGGGCTCGCCGACCCGAGCGGGCTGTTCCTGACCCGGCGCGCCGAGGCCGTTCCCGGAACCTGTCTGACGGTCACCCTGGAGGGGAAGCGTCCGCTCGTCGCCGAGGTTCAGGCGCTGACCGTGGACTCGCAGATCCCCTCCCCCCGGCGCACGACCTCGGGCCTGGAGACCTCGCGCGTGTCGATGATGCTGGCGGTGCTGGAGCAGCGCGGCCGGATCACGGCGCTCGGCAAGCGCGACATCTACAGCGCGACCGTGGGCGGGGTGAAGCTGACCGAACCGGCCGCCGACCTGGCCATCGCGCTCGCCCTCGCCTCCGCCGCCAGTGACGTCCCGCTGCCGAAGAACCTCGTGGCGATCGGGGAGGTCGGCCTGGCCGGCGAGGTGCGGCGGGTGACCGGCGTGCAGCGGCGCCTCGCCGAGGCCCACCGGCTCGGCTTCACGCACGCGCTGGTCCCGGCGGATCCGGGGAAGGTCCCGGCCGGGATGAAGGTGATCGAAGTGGCCGACATGGGCGACGCGCTGCGGGTGCTGCCGCGCGGGCGCTCCCGTACGCCGGCCAAGGAGCGGGCCGCGGACTGACGGGGCAGCGGCCCTGGTCAGGGGGTCCGTACGGGACCCCCGTCAGGCGTACCTGACCAAGCCACGGCGGGGCCGCAGCGCGCGCCGGTAGACTTTGTGCTGGTCCGCCCGGCCGTACGCACGTCCTCGTGCCCGCGGCGCGGGGCGGTACGACCCGCGACCGGAGGAGTGCAGTGGCAGCCAAGGACGGGGCAGCAGCATCCGGCAAGTCGGGCGCGAGCTCCAAGCAGGAGGCCATGATGCGCGCCTCGCTGAGCGCGGTCGCACCTGGTCAGCCGCTGCGTGACGGCTTGGAGCGGATCGTCCGCGGCAACACCGGCGGGCTCATCGTCCTCGGCATGGACAAGTCCGTCGAGGCCATGTGCACCGGTGGTTTCGTCCTGGACGTGGAGTTCACCGCGACCCGGCTGCGCGAGCTGTGCAAGCTCGACGGCGCGCTCATCCTCGACAAGGACATCACCAAGATCCTGCGGGCCGGCGTGCAGCTGGTGCCGGACGCGTCGATCCCGACGGAGGAGACCGGTACGCGTCACCGCACGGCGGACCGCGTCTCCAAGCAGTGCGGCTTCCCGGTGGTCTCCGTCTCCCAGTCGATGCGGCTGATCGCGCTCTACGTGGACGGGGAGCGGCGCGTCCTGGAGGAGTCCGGGGCGATCCTGTCGCGGGCGAACCAGGCGCTGGCCACGCTGGAGCGGTACAAGCTGCGTCTCGACGAGGTCGCGGGCACGCTGTCGGCGCTGGAGATCGAGGACCTGGTCACGGTCCGCGACGTGACGGCGGTCGCGCAGCGGCTGGAAATGGTCCGCCGGATCGCGACCGAGATCGCCGAGTACGTGGTCGAACTGGGCACGGACGGGCGACTGCTGTCGCTGCAGCTGGACGAGCTGACGGTCGGCATCGAGCAGGAGCGGGAGCTCGTCATCCGGGACTACGTGCCGGAGCCGACGGCGAAGCGTTCCCGCACGGTGGACGAGGCGCTGGCGGAACTGGACGCGCTCACGCATCCGGAGCTGCTGGAGCTGGCGATCGTGGCGAGGGCGCTGGGGTACACGGGCTCGCCGGAGACCCTGGACTCGGCGGTGTCGCCCCGCGGGTACCGGCTGCTGGCGAAGGTGCCGAGGCTGCCGGGCGCGATCATCGAGCGGCTCGTGGAGCACTTCGGGGGGCTGCAGAAGCTGCTCGCTGCCAGCGTGGACGACCTGCAGACGGTCGACGGGGTCGGCGAGGCGCGTGCGCGCAGCGTCCGCGAGGGCCTGTCCCGCCTGGCGGAGTCCTCGATCCTCGAGCGCTACGTCTGACAGGGACTCCGCCCCGCATTCAGCCCCGTCGGCGTTGAGGCGCGGGGGTCTCCGGGAGCGGAGCCCCCGGAGCCGCGCCGCAACGGCTAGTCCTGCTTGAGGACGAACGAGGTTCGGGCGACCGGCATGCCGGGGGACTTGACCTCGACCACGTAGGTGTCGGGAGCCGCAGACCCCGCCGGAGGCGACTGGCACTGGTCGGCCGCGCTGAACCTGCGGTCCCATTCCAGCGCCTGCTTCGTCTCCCCCTGCGCAGGCAGCCGGAAGAAGGCGCTGCCCGCGCCCGGCGGGCAGTCCGCCGAGGACCACACCGCCTTGCTGCTGCTCGCCTGGAGGATGGTCAGGACCGCCTGCTTCGGGCCGAGGTCGACCTTGCAGGTGGTGCCGGAGGTGTTGCGGGCGACCAGTTCGAGGCGGGGCTTCTCGTTCGCCTCGTATTCGTTCTTCGCGCTCTTGACCTCCCACTGCAGCGCACCCGGCGCGCACGTGGGGAGCGGGGAGTCCGCCGGGACCTGCGCCGGGCCGGCCGCCGTGCCACCGCCGGAGCCGGAGCCGCCGCCCGTGGTCGTGCCGCTGCCCGGCTCACCGTTCTTGCCCGCGCCGCCCGTTCCGCCGCCTTCGGAGCCGGTGGTTCCGCCGCTGCCGGTCTCCGGGCGTCCGCCGGGGGCCGCGCTGATCGCGGGGCCGGTGCCGGCCGGGCCGGGGGTGATCGAGGCGACGGGGTCGGGGCCGCCCTGGCCCTTTCCGTTCGTACTCGTCTTCCCCCCGCCGGAACTGACGGTCCATACGGCGAGGAGCGCGAGGAGCGCGACGACGGACGCCAGCACAGCCCTCCGTCGCCAGTAGATGGAGGAGGGGAGCGGCCCGACCGGATTGCGCAGAGATCCCACGGACGGAACTTTACGAGAGTCCGCGGCCCGATCAGTGCCCCACATGCCGCGCAGCGGGCTTGATTTGCCGATGATCATCCTGCGGGCGTATCCGGAACCGCCGGGAACCGGCCAGAGGTCCGAGGCGGCGATTCACCTGCTTCGACTACCTTCGGTGGCCATGGACGGCTCGGGCCCCTACCTCGGCGTCACCGGCTTCGCCCGTTCCACACCCGGATGGGTGCGAGTCCGCGTTCGAGGCCTGGACGGTCCACGGGCTCCTGCTCTTCGGCGTGCTCCACACCGCGACCGGTCGTTCCCCAGCAACCACGCGGCCCTCGCGGGCGCCGCCGCCGTGGCGCCGGCCATGGCCGTACGCCGGCTCGCGCCGCTGACCGTGCCGCTCGCCCTGCCGATGGCCTTCTCCCGGGTCTTCCTCGGCGTGCACCCCACCCCACGACGTGGCGACGGGCTTGCTGCCGGGCGGTTCGGTCGCCGCCCTCACCGTCCTTGCGCTGACCGGTCCGATCAGTACGATCATTGCCGCCGTGCGGGCGAGCGGGGTCCGCGCCGCCGTCTGGTTCACCGGCCCGGGCCCGGCGGGACGGGCCTGAAACGTGCCAGGATGCCGTCTGTCATGACTGCATCTCCCGCTTCCGCCACGGCCGCATCCCCCGACTCCTCGCACGCGCTCCACTCCCCCGTCATCGCGTGGTTCGACGAGCACGCCCGCGACCTGCCCTGGCGCCGCCCCGAGGCCGGCCCCTGGGGGGTCATGGTCAGCGAGTTCATGCTCCAGCAGACCCCGGTCAGCCGGGTCCTCCCGGTCTACGAGCAGTGGCTCGCCCGGTGGCCCCGCCCCGCCGACCTGGCCGCCGAGGCCCCCGGCGAGGCCGTGCGGGCCTGGGGGCGGCTCGGCTACCCGCGCCGCGCCCTGCGGCTGCACGGCGCGGCCGTCGCGATAACGGAGCGGCACGGGGGCGACGTACCGCGGGAGCACGCGCAGCTCCTCTCCCTGCCCGGGATCGGCGAGTACACGGCGGCCGCCGTGGCCTCCTTCGCGTACGGACAGCGGCACGCCGTCCTCGACACGAACGTCCGGCGGGTCTTCGCGCGCACCGCCACCGGGGTGGAGTACCCGCCGAACGCCACCACCGCCGCGGAACGGCGCCTGGCCCGGGCCCTGCTGCCCGAGGACGAGGCGACCGCGGCGCGCTGGGCGGCGGCCTCGATGGAGCTCGGCGCGCTGGTGTGCACCGCGAAGAGCCCGGACTGCGTCCGCTGCCCGGTGGCCGGGCTGTGCGCGTGGCGCCTCGCCGGGAAGCCGGCGCACGAGGGACCGCCGCGGCGCGGGCAGACGTACGCCGGGACCGACCGGCAGGTGCGCGGCAAGCTCCTCGCGGTGCTCCGGGAGGCGGTGGGCGCCGTTCCGCAGGCCGTGCTCGACACGGTGTGGGACGAGCCGGTGCAGCGGGCCCGGGCTCTGGACGGCCTGGTCTCGGACGGGCTGGTGGAACCCCTCGACGGGGGCCTGTACCGGCTTCCGCAGACCTGAGCCGGAGCCGTCGCCGGGCGGAGGCCCGGGCAGGGGGCCGTACGCCCTGCGGATGACCTCCCGGCGACGGCCCGGCGAGCACGAGGCAAGCGCTCGGCGACCGCTCCGCGACCACGCGTAGTCGACCTTGAAACTGAGTCGACAATTCCGCTTCTCCTCGGGAAACCCCAGCTCACGGCACTGTTACACAACCTATGGGTGTCCGTGCGCCCACCGAAGGCTGGCTCGCACAGGCCCGTGACAACCCCTCCGTACCTTCGGATCCGTAAGGCAGCGGATGAGCGGTGGACGGCAGCGGAGGCGGTCTCGAATGGCGCACGGTGAGGTACTCGAGTTCGAAGAGTACGTACGCACCCGGCAGGACGCGCTGCTGCGCAGCGCCCGGCGCCTGGTCCCGGACCCCACCGACGCCCAGGACCTCCTGCAGACCGCGCTCGTGCGCACCTACGGCCGCTGGGACGGCATCGCCGACAAGTCCCTGGCCGACGCCTACCTGCGCCGCGTCATGATCAACACCCGTACCGAGTGGTGGCGGGCCCGCAAGCTCGAAGAGGTCCCCACCGAGCAGCTCCCCGACGCCTCCGTCGAGGACGGCTCCGACCAGCGCGCCGACCGCGCCCTGCTGATGGACATCCTGAAGGTGCTCGCGCCCAAGCAGCGCAGTGTGGTCGTGCTGCGACACTGGGAGCAGATGAGCACCGAGGAGACGGCCGCGGCACTCGGAATGTCTGCGGGTACCGTGAAGAGCACTCTGCACCGCGCGCTGGCCCGCCTCCGGCAGGAGCTGGAGAGCCGGGACCTCGACATGCGGGCGCTGGAGCGCGGTGACCACACCATGCGGTACGAGGGGCGTGAGCGGTGCGCGGCCTGAACGGCCAAGTTCTGACCGGCGGGAGATCGCTGGTACTGGTGTCGGCGGGGGCGGTCGTCCTCGTCGGCACTGCCGTGTTCGCGGTCGGTTGCGCGACCGGCGGCACCGGCCTGCGCGACGGCGGCCCCGCCCGCTCCGACCCCGTGGCGAAGGCCAGCCCGGCCACCCCGTCCGGGTCGGCGGACCCCTCTTCGGGCTCGGCCTCCCCGTCCGGCCGGCCGCTCAAGAAGGTCGACCCCATCGCACTGCTCAAGGCGGACCCGAAGGTCAGCGCCGAGATCAAGCGGGACCTCAAGCCCTGCACGGGCAAGGAGTACCCGGTGGACGTGAGCTACGGGAAGGTCACCGGCAGCCCCGTCGCCGACATCGTCGTCAACGTCCTGTCCTGCGCCGACGCCCTGGGCCGCGGCTCGTACGTGTACCGGGCGGACGGCAGCTCGTACGAGAATGTGTTCTCGGACGAACAGCCACCCGTCTACGCGGAGATCGACCGGGGCGACCTGGTGGTCACGAAGCAGGTCTACGGAAAGAGCGACGCGCTCGCCTATCCGTCGGGCGAGGACGTGATCACGTACCGCTGGAACGGGGAGACGTTCACCGAGCACGACCGCGTGCACTCCGAGTACAGCAACGTGATCGACGGCGGTGTCCAGCCCGCCCCGGCCACGAGTCAGAAGAACTGAGCACAGAACCGAGGCGAGGCTTCCGCATGGCCGAGACCCATGTCCTGTTCGTGGAGGACGACGACGTCATCCGTGAGGCCACGACCCTGGCGCTGGAACGCGACGGGTTCATGGTCACCGCCATGCCCGACGGCCTGTCCGGCCTGGAGTCCTTCCGCGCCGACCGGCCGGACATCGCGCTGCTCGACGTGATGGTCCCGGGCATGGACGGCGTGAGCCTGTGCCGCCGCATCCGCGACGAGTCGACCGTCCCCGTGATCATGCTGTCGGCACGCGCCGACTCCATCGACGTGGTGCTGGGCCTGGAGGCGGGCGCCGACGACTACGTCACCAAGCCCTTCGACGGGTCCGTGCTCGTGGCGCGGATCCGCGCGGTGCTGCGCCGCTTCGACCACTCCGGCGGCCCGCAGAACGGCGGACCGGGCTCCCCGCACGAGATGTCGGACGCGGAGCGCGGCGTCCTCTCCTTCGGCGACCTGGAGGTGGACACCGAGGGCATGGAGGTCCGCCGTTCGGGCGCCGCCGTGGCGCTGACGCCGACCGAGATGCGGCTGCTGCTGGAGTTCTCCTCGGCGCCCGGCACCGTACTGTCGCGCGACCGCCTGCTGGAGCGGGTCTGGGACTACGACTGGGGCGGGGACACCCGCGTGGTCGACGTCCACGTGCAGCGTCTGCGCACCAAGATCGGACAGGACCGGATCGAGACGGTCCGAGGCTTCGGATACAAGCTCAAGGCATGAGACGGTTCACCCTCCGTACGGGGATCCGCTGGAAGATCACACTCGCCATCGCCGCCGTGGGTGCCCTCGTCACGATCGCGCTGAGCCTGGTGGTGCACAGTGCTGCCCGCGTGTCGATGCTGGAGAGCGCGCGCGAAGTGCAGCTGGACCGCGTGCAGTTCATCTCCCGCAACGCCGACGCCGGGCGCAAGCCGCCGATGGGCGCCAAGCTCAACGACCCCGAACTCCCCGCCGAGCTGCGGCACAAGGCGCAGTCGGGACGGCGCGGGACCTACATCCAGGAGCGGCCGCGCGGGGGGCCCGAGGTGTGGGCCGCCGTGCCGCTGGGGAACGGGCAGGTGCTGTCGCTGCACACGCAGTTCCGGGAGAGCGCCAACCTGATCCCCGACCTGGACCGTGCCCTGCTCGTCGGCGGGCTCGCCGCCGTGATCGGCGGGTCGGCGCTCGGCGTGCTCATCGGCGGGCAGATCTCGCGCAGACTGCGCAAGGCCGCGGCCGCCGCGCAGCGGGTGGCGCACGGTGATCCCGACGTACGGGTGCGGGACGCGGTCGGCGGCGTCGTCCGCGACGAGACGGACGACCTGGCGCGGGCCGTGGACGCGATGGCCGATGCCCTGCAGCAGCGCCTGGAGGCCGAGCGGCGGGTGACGGCGGACATCGCGCACGAGCTGCGCACGCCGGTGACGGGCCTGCTCACGGCGGCGGAACTGCTGCCTCCGGGGCGGCCGACCGAGCTGGTCCGGGACCGGGCGCAGGCTCTGCGCGCGCTGGTCGAGGACGTGCTGGAGGTGGCCCGGCTGGACAGCGCGTCGGAGCGGGCGGAGCTCCAGGACGTGGCGCTGGGCGAGTTCGTGAGCCGGCGGGTGACGGCGCTGATGCCGGAGGCGACCGTACGGGTCGTCGCGGACGAGATCGTCAGCACCGACCCGCGACGGCTGGAGCGCATCCTGGGGAACCTCCTGGCCAATGCCGCGCGGTACGGGCAGCCGCCGATCCAGGTCGACGTCGAGGGCCGCGTCGTACGGGTCCGGGACCACGGGCCGGGCTTCCCGGAGGCCCTGCTGCGCGAGGGGCCGAGCCGGTTCCGGACCGGGTCGACGGACCGCGCGGGCGTGGGCCACGGGCTGGGCCTGACCATCGCGGAGGGCCAGGCGCGGGTCCTGGGCGCCCGGCTGACCTTCCGCAACGTGGCGGCCCCGGGCGGCTTCGACCGCGAGGGCACGGCGGCGGGCGCGGTGGCGGTCCTGTGGCTGCCGGAACACGCGCCGACGGCGACGGGCAGCTTCCCGGTGATCAAGCTGCCGCAGGGCTAGGCCGCCTCTTCGGGCCTGCCGGACCGGTACCGGGCGGTACGAGTACGGGGGCCGTGTCTTAGCATCCCTGGCATGACCGACGCCGCGAATCCCCCGAGCAACCCGCATCCCGAGCCCGCCCCCGGCAGCGGCGGATACGGGTTCCCGCCGGGTCCGCCCGGGCAGGGGGGCGGCTACGGCTTCCCGTCCGGCCCCTCCCAGCAGGGCGGTTACGGCTACCCGGCCGGTGGCGACGGGTACGGCTACGGCTACCCGCAGCAGGGGCAGCAGCCGAACCCGTACCAGCAGCAGGACGCCGGAGGGCAGTGGCCCCCGGCGCAGTCCGCCCAGTCGGGCATATCCTCGACGCCGCAGCCCGACTGGGAGGCCATGGCCGACCGGTCCGCGGCCGAGCGGCGCAAGAAGCGGCTGTGGATGCTGGGCGGCGGGGTGACCGTACTGGCGCTGCTGGCCGGCGGCGGAACGTTCTTCCTGCTGGGCGACGACAGCGAAGGCCCGGGCGGGGCCGACGCGCAGCCCTCCACGTCCGCCTCGCCGGAGCCCGGTGACTCGAAGTCCCCCGCGGGCTACACCGCGACCGTCGAGGGCGACGCGACCCTGCTGCGCGACAGCTACGGGAAGACCGGCATCCGGCTCGGCCCCGACTTCCAGCTCGGCCCGCTGGGCAAGCGGTTCCAGATCGTGGGCAAGGGCAACGCGAACTCGTACGCCCAGTCCGCCGAGCCCGTCGTGGACGTGACCAAGAGCTTCACCGTCACGGCCCGCGTCTACAGCTCCGGCACCAAGGGCTCGCGGATCGCCGTCAGCCAGGGCGACGGGGAGTCGTTCTCCTTCGAGCTGGGCGTGAACGAGGTGGGCGGCAAGCAGGCCTGGATCTTCCGCGTGCAGACCGGCGACAAGGGCGCCGCGGCGACGACGAGGACCGTCACCGCCGAGGGCCCCACCGTGCTGAAGACCCCCACGATGCTGATGGCCACCTACGACGCCGAGAAGAAGACCATCGCGCTGTACGTGGAGGGCAAGAAGGCCGGCGAGACCACGCAGGTGCCGCCGATCTGGCAGGCCCCCGGTCCGCTCCAGCTGGGCCGCTCCAAGCACCACAACATCTGGACCGGTGCCTGGCAGGGCGCCCTGCACAACATCAAGATCTACGACACGGCCTTCACGCCGGAGCAGGCGGCCGCGTACAAGGAGGGCAAGCTCGGTCCGGAACCGAAGCCGGCCCACGCCTGGCTGCTCACCTGAGCAGCCGGCCGGGCCGGGTCGGGGGGACGGTCACGGGGACCGGTCGGGTCAGATGCTGACGCCGGCCTTCCGCAGGAAGGCGACCGGGTTGACGGCCGAGCCGTAGTTCGGGGTGGTGCGGATCTCGAAGTGCAGGTGCGGGCCGCTGGAGTTGCCGGTGTTGCCCGACAGCGCGATGCGCTGGGAGGCGGCGACCTTCTGGCCGATCCTGACCTGGATCTTCGAGAGGTGCGCGTACTGCGAGTACGTGTTGTTCGCGTGCTTGATCACGATGGCGTTGCCGTACGCGGGGCCGTCGCCGCCGCCGTTCGGGCCGGCCTTCACGATGGTGCCGGCGGCCGCGGACTTGACCGGGGTGCCGACCGGGACGGCGAAGTCCTGGCCGGAGTGCTTGTGCGACCACATGCTGCCGCCCTTGCCGAAGGTCGCGGACAGCGTGTACTTCTCCAGCGGCTTGTCCCAGAGACCGGTCTTCGAGGCGGTCTTGGCGGCGGGCTTCGCGGCGGCCTTCGCCTCGGCCTTCGCGGCAGCGGCGCCGGCCTGGGCGGAGGCCTGCTGGGCGACGAGCTCGGCGGTGCCGGCGAGGGCCGTCTGCGTGGTGTCGGCGAACGCGGCGGTCGTCCCGGCCCCCAGGGCCAGCACCGCACCGAGAGCGGTGGTGCCGACGGCGATACGGGTACGACGGGTGATGACGCGCTTCGCGAACATGTGCAGACCTCCGGGGCCGGGGACAAGGGCGGTTCACGCCCGCCACGGGCATGAAGTGACCCGGCACAGTTGGACCGTGTGCCGGGTTGGCTCACCTTTGGTAACCCGCGGCCGGGGACTTCCCCAAATGTCCCGATTACTACCGGGACTCGTAGCCGGGCCGGTGTGACGCGTCCGGTTGACGGCCCTTCTCCTGGGGCGGAAGTCCTCTGGAGCTGCCCTTTGGATCTACGAATCCACCTAGTACGTCCGTTTTGTTCTGTGCGGCTTGTCACCGGTCCAGGCCTTCGGCCCGCCCGTCCGGGACCATCGGCGGGCAACAGGCGCGGGGCTCGGGACCGGCCCGTGCGGATCTCCTCCTACGTGGCCCGGCGCGAGCTGTGCGGTCTCGGCGTGGCCGCGCTGCGCAGGCCCGCCGACCGGCACGGGAGGCCCTGCGGCCCCCGCGGAACGGCCGCTCCCGTCCCCCTGACCCGGCACGGCGAGCGGCTGCCCGCGCCCCGCGACTTCCTCTGCTCCCGCCGCCCGAGGAGTACCCCGCCGGCCCGGCAGCCGCGCACACGGTCCAGGCCGCGGGCGGGGTGCTGTCGGATCTCGCCATCCCCTCCCTCGCCGGCTACGGCGGCCACCTGTTCTACGAGGTCCGCGCGGAGCTGACCAGGCTCTGGCCGCGCTTCGAGACGCACCGGTACGCCGCGGAGGTCGTCTCGCTGCTTCCCTCGGACCAGAACGTGACGGTCGTGTCGGACGCGGAGCCGGCCGCCCTGGCCGAGTTCTCGCCCCGCCAGGACCTGAACGTGGTCGGCGACGTGTCGGCCGAGGCCTCAGCGCCTATCTGGGCGCGGTCCGGGCCGAGCACCTAGCCGTGCGCTCGGGGGACTGCCGGTCCGCGGGGCCGTGCTCGACCGGCGCGGCCACGTCCTGCCCATCGGCCCAGTCCTGGCCGGCTGGAACTCCCTGCACGACCTCGTGCTCCGCGGCAACGACGCCGACTGCGCGGTGACGCCCGACGACGCCGGACCCGTCGGCCTGTCCCGCCACCGCGGTCTGCGATCCGTCGCCCTCGGGGACTGCTGGGCCTCGCGTCACCCGGCCGAGTGGCAGGAGCTCCCCCGCCTCACCGGGCCGGCCGAACCGGCCGAACCGGCCGCGGCCCTCGATCTCCCGGGGTCTTCCCCGGCCTGCCGACGCTGACCGGGATTTCGACGAACCGGCCGTCCGCGTCCTGCCCGCGCACGTCCGTACGAAAAGGGGCGGCCCCGGGACTTCTCGGTCCCGGGGCCGCCCCTTCGTACTGCCCGCTCGCGCCTACGCGCCCTTCGACAGGTCCGGGCCGGAGCCCGTGGCCTCGATCGGGGGGAGGTCCGGCAGGGCCGACTTCTCCTCGCCGCGGAAGGTGAACTTGGCTTCCTCGCCCTCACCCTCCTTGCCGACGACCACGATGTGACCGGGACGCAGCTCGCCGAAGAGGATCTTCTCCGACAGGATGTCCTCGATCTCGCGCTGGATGGTCCGGCGCAGCGGCCGGGCACCCAGGATCGGGTCGTAGCCGCGCTTGGCGAGCAGGAGCTTCGCGTCGCCGCTCAGCTCGATGCCCATGTCGCGGTCCTTCAGGCGCTCGTCGACCTTCGCGATCATCAGGTCGACGATCTGGATGATGTCTTCCTCGGTGAGCTGGTGGAAGACGACCGTGTCGTCGACGCGGTTGAGGAACTCGGGCCGGAAGTGCTGCTTGAGCTCTTCGTTGACCTTCGCCTTCATCCGCTCGTAGCCGGTCTTGGTGTCTCCCTGCGCCGCGAAGCCCAGGTTGAAGCCCTTCGAGATGTCCCGGGTACCCAGGTTGGTCGTCATGATGATGACCGTGTTCTTGAAGTCCACGACCCGGCCCTGGGAGTCGGTCAGACGACCGTCTTCCAGGATCTGGAGAAGGGAATTGAAGATATCCGGGTGGGCCTTCTCGACCTCGTCGAAGAGGACGACGGAGAACGGCTTCCGGCGCACCTTCTCGGTGAGCTGGCCGCCCTCTTCGTAGCCCACGTAGCCGGGGGGCGAACCGAAGAGACGGGAAACCGTGTGCTTCTCGCTGAACTCCGACATGTCGAGGGAGATCAGCGCGTCCTCGTCACCGAAGAGGAATTCGGCGAGCGTCTTCGAGAGCTCGGTCTTACCGACACCGGACGGGCCGGCGAAGATGAACGAGCCACCCGGGCGCTTCGGGTCCTTCAGACCCGCACGGGTACGGCGGATCGCCTGGGAGAGCGCCTTGATGGCGTCCTTCTGGCCGATGACCCGGCGGTGGAGCTCGTCCTCCATGCGGAGCAGTCGCGAGGACTCCTCCTCGGTGAGCTTGAAGACGGGAATGCCGGTCGCGGTCGCGAGGACCTCGGCGATGAGCTCGCCGTCGACCTCGGCGACGACGTCCATGTCGCCGGCCTTCCATTCCTTCTCGCGCTTGGTCTTCGCCGCCAGCAGCTGCTTCTCCTTGTCGCGGAGGGAAGCCGCCTTCTCGAAGTCCTGGGAGTCGATGGCCGACTCCTTGTCGCGGCGCACGGCCGCGATCTTCTCGTCGAACTCGCGGAGGTCCGGCGGCGCGGTCATCCGGCGGATGCGCATCCGGGAGCCGGCCTCGTCGATCAGGTCGATCGCCTTGTCCGGGAGGAAGCGGTCCGAGATGTAGCGGTCCGCCAGCGTCGCCGCCTGGACGAGGGCCTCGTCCGTGATGGAGACGCGGTGGTGGGCCTCGTACCGGTCGCGCAGGCCCTTGAGGATCTCGATCGTGTGGGGGAGGGAAGGCTCCGCCACCTGGATCGGCTGGAAGCGGCGCTCGAGGGCCGCGTCCTTCTCGAGGTGCTTGCGGTACTCGTCCAGCGTCGTGGCACCGATGGTCTGGAGCTCACCACGGGCCAGCATGGGCTTGAGGATGCTGGCGGCGTCGATCGCGCCCTCGGCGGCGCCCGCACCCACGAGGGTGTGGAGCTCGTCGATGAACAGGATGATGTCGCCGCGGGTGCGGATCTCCTTGAGCACCTTCTTCAGGCGCTCCTCGAAGTCACCGCGGTAGCGGGAGCCCGCGACCAGGGCGCCGAGGTCAAGCGTGTAGAGGTGCTTGTCCTTCAGCGTCTCGGGAACCTCGCCCTTGACGATCGCCTGGGCCAGGCCCTCGACGACGGCGGTCTTGCCGACGCCGGGCTCGCCGATGAGGACCGGGTTGTTCTTCGTACGGCGGGACAGCACCTGCATGACCCGCTCGATCTCCTTCTCGCGCCCGATGACCGGGTCGAGCTTGGATTCGCGGGCCGCCTGGGTGAGGTTGCGGCCGAACTGGTCCAGGACGAGCGAGGTCGAGGGCGTGCCCTCGGCCGGGCCGCCTGCCGTGGCCGACTCCTTGCCTCCACCGGTGTAGCCGGAGAGCAGCTGGATGACCTGCTGCCGGACTCGGTTGAGATCGGCGCCCAGCTTCACGAGGACCTGGGCGGCGACGCCCTCGCCCTCGCGGATCAGGCCGAGCAGGATGTGCTCGGTGCCGATGTAGTTGTGGCCGAGCTGGAGGGCCTCTCGGAGCGAAAGCTCCAGGACCTTCTTCGCCCGCGGGGTGAAGGGGATGTGGCCGGACGGGGCCTGCTGCCCCTGACCGATGATCTCCTCAACCTGCTGGCGAACAGCCTCGAGCGAAATCCCGAGGCTCTCCAGGGCCTTAGCGGCGACACCCTCACCCTCGTGGATCAAGCCCAGGAGGATGTGCTCGGTGCCGATGTAGTTGTGGTTGAGCATCCGGGCTTCTTCCTGAGCCAGGACGACAACCCGCCGCGCGCGGTCGGTGAACCTCTCGAACATCGTTTATCGCTCCTCAGAGCGGTCGGGCAGTTCGGGGTCGGTCCCCGCCCTGTCCTTCCGCATGCTAGTCCCGCGGGGCGGGACAGCTCATTCCAACTGCCGACATCCGTCCTCGGCTCACCCCTGCATCAGCGGGAAAACCGGCTTGAAGAGCCGACAACTGCTCCAACTCGATGGTGCGAGACGATGTTCCCGCAGGCCAGGCAGATACCCGTCATGCGTGTACGCCGACGGCGAACGGGAGCCCGTCAAATCAGCGTGTCGCCCCGATCCACTAGGAATGTCTTACCCGTAAGGACTGACACTCCATGCCCGTGGCACCGGTCTGCTCAGCTAAGGGCGAACACAGTTCCGTCCCGAATGTGGGACTCAGCCGCCACGGATGTTTACGTTCCGCATATGAGTGAGTGCGGTGTGTCACGACGACCGTAACCCCGGAGCGTTTCGCGAGTTGCTCCGGGTATGGCCGTAACCGCTGCGCCGACCGTCCCGCTCCCCCGCGCCGCGCCCGAGGAGGGCGCGTACGCCTCCTGGTACGAGAGGGTGCTCGGCTGGGCCGTCACGGGCGGTCCGCCCGGCCGGCTCGCGACCGGGATCCGGTTCGACGTGCTGGAGCTGCCGTCCGATGCGGGGGCGGCACTGCTGCGCAGGCCGGTCGCCACGGGCCCGGTGGCGCTCATGGGGCGCCGGATGCGGTTCCTGGTGGCCGCGGGGAGCGCAGAGGAGCTGGAGGGGCTGCTCGACTGGCTCGAATGGGGCGGGGTCGCCCTGGATCTGACCGCCCTGGGTGCGGGTGGCCGGATCACCGCCCCGGCTCCCCCGGGGCAGCCCCTGGGAGAAAGCCCTCGGGGAGCCGCCGTGTGGCTGCGACCCCCCGAGCAGGGGTGTGAGGCACTTCTGCCGGCCCTGCCCGGTCCCGGGCGGGCCGCCGGACCCGGTCCCGGCAAGGGCACCGGCGGGCCCGATCTCGTACGCCTGGTGGCGGCGGCGGCGACGGAATGCCACCGGGCCCGCCTGGGCCGGCGTACGGCGGGGGTCGGTCAGCCCTTGGTCTTCTCGTAGGCCTCGCGGATCTCGGCCGGGACGCGGCCGCGGTCGTTCACGTTGTAACCGTTCTCCTTGGCCCACGCGCGGATCTCCGCGGTGTCCGGGTTGCCGGTCGTCGCCGAGGCGCGGCCCTTGGCACGTGCCGCGGCGGCACGGCCACCGGTGCGGCGGCCGCCCTTGGTGTACGGGTCGAGCAGACCGCGGAGCTTTTCAGCGTTGGCGGTGGTGAGGTCGATCTCGTAGGTCTTGCCATCCAGAGCGAACGTCACCGTCTCGTCCGCCTCGCCACCGTCGAGGTCGTCGACAAGAAGGACCTGAACCTTCTGTGCCACCGGGATTTCCTTTCATCGAAAAGCAGTACGTGGAAAGGAAACCGCTTTTGCCTGGAAAACACAAACCCCCGGGGAGAGGTTCAGGACCGCAACAGGGCGGGAAACGTGCGCGATTCGGACATAGGCCACAGGTGCGCGGATCGACGGAAAAGCTGAGGCCATCGATCAGAGGTGCAGAAGCATCCGGCTGTTGCCCAAGGTGTTCGGCTTCACCCGTTCGAGACCGAGGAACTCGGCGACGCCCTCGTCATAGGAACGCAGGAGCTCCATGTAGACATCGGTCTTGACCGGGGTCTCGCCGATCTCGACGAAGCCGTGCTTCGCGAAGAACTCGACTTCGAAGGTCAGGCAGAAAACCCGGCTCACCCCGAGCGTGCGGGCGGTCCGCAACAACTGCTGCAGCACCTTGTGGCCGACGCCGGCGCCCTTCAAGTCGCGGTCCACGGCGAGAGTACGCACTTCGGCGAGGTCTTCCCACATCACGTGGAGAGCGCCGCAGCCGACCACCTGACCGTCGGAGTCGCGTTCCGCGACCCAGAACTCCTGGATGTCCTCATAAAGGACGACCGGGGCTTTGTCCAGCAGGATCCGCTGCTGCACGTACTGGTCGAGGAGGCGGCGCAGCGCGGGAACATCACCGGTGCGGGCACGGCGGATCGTCACTGTTTCTGCATGTGCAGTGGAAAACTCTCCCATGGCTGCGGACGCTATCGCCCCGGCTCCTGCGGGCGCTCGTCGGAGTCCCCTTCGGCTTCCGGCGGAGCGGGGGGCTCGGCCACGGCTTCGGCCACGGCTTCGGCGCCGGACTCGTCGTCGTGCTGGACGACCCGTACGGCGTCCCGGAGTGCTTCCCGCTGTTCCGCGGACATCATGCCGAAGAAGGCGACGAGGGCGGCCGCGGGGTTGTCGCTCGTCGACCAGGCTTCGTTCATCAGTGCGGCCGAGTAGGCGGCGCGAGTGGAGACCGCCGTATATCGATAGGCGCGGCCTTCGGCTTCCCGGCGGACCCAGCCCTTCTGATGAAGATTGTCCATAACGGTCATGACCGTCGTGTACGCGATGGACCGTTCCTGCTGGAGGTCTTCCAGTACTTCACGAACGGTGACCGGGCGGTTCCACTGCCACACCCGCGTCATGACGGCGTCTTCGAGTTCTCCCAAGGGGCGAGGCACAACAGCACGATAGTGCTGGTTGGGTGGAATTGCCCGACTATTCACTCGGCAACGCGCGACAAAATCGGGAGTGCGGCCGGTGGGGCCGCACTCCCGTCGCCCGGAGGGCTAGTTCTGCTGGCGCGCGGCCTCGGCCCGGGCGATCACGGCGTCGACCGCCGCGTCCTCCTTGGCCTTGTTCGCGCCGCCCTGGCTCTTCACGATCGTCACGACGAGAGCGATGAAGAACGCGGCCATCACGATGGGGGGCACGAGCGCGGAGACGTAGTCCATGCCCACAGCGTAGCTACCCGGCGGCCAGGGCGTCCTGCAGCAGCTCCAGGTAGCCGGAGAGGCTGCCGGGCAGGGCGCCCCGGTAGCCTCTCCGGCTACC
>NZ_JARAYQ010000107.1:0-26227 GCF_033794505.1 Streptomyces sp. MB09-01
CCCACCCCCAGGGCCCCGCGCCGCACCCGCCGGTCTTCGTCCTCCTGTGTCAGCTCCCTCCTACGGGGCAGGGGCGTGAACGTCCATGTCACCTACATCCGTTGAGGAGATATGAACAGCGCTCTTCGTGTGCTGTCCGTCCTGGGCGGCTCGATCCTGCTCACCTTCGCGGCCGGATGGGTCTTCGACCTGCTGTTGCGCCGAGCCGACGCCCGCCACCCCGAAACGCCCCTGTGGAACCTGCTGCGCCGGTGCCGCCGCGCCCTGCAGATCGTTCTGCTCGCCGCGCTGCTCAGGGGCGCCTACCGGCAGATCGCATGGCCACCGCTGCAGGACCACGCGGCCGCGGTGGGCCGGGTCCTCTCGCTTACCCTGATCGGCGCGGGAGCCTGGCTGACGGTGGCCGTGGCCTCCGCCGTCGTCGAGTCGGGGTACGCCCGCTACGCCACTGCCACCCGCGACCCGGCCCGGCTGCGCCGAGTCCGCACCCAGGTGACCCTGATCATGCGGGTCGTCACGGTCGTCGTGGCCCTCGTCGCGGTCGCCGCGATGCTCGTCACCTTCCCGAGCTTCCGCGCGCTCGGCACCTCCGTGCTCGCTTCCGCCGGAATCATCGGAATCGTGGCCGGCGTCGCCGCCCAGTCCACCCTCGGAAACCTGTTCGCCGGCTTCCAGATCGCCTTCGGCGACATGGTCCGCATCGGCGACACCGTCGTGGTGGCGGGCGAGTGGGGGGTGGTCGAGGACATCACCCTCACCTTCCTCGCCGTACGCACCTGGGACGAACGCCGCATCACCATGCCCGTCTCGTACTTCACCACCCGCCCCTTCGAGAACTGGTCGCGCGGCGGTGTACAGATGACCGGCACCGTCTTCCTCCACTGCGACCACCGCGTGCCCGTGGACCTCATGCGGGACAAGACCGAAGAGATCCTGCACAACTGCAAGGAGTGGGACGGCCGCGGCTGGGACCTCGCCGTCACCGAGACGACGCCCTCCACCGTCGTCCTGCGGGTCATCGTCACGGCCAAGGACGCCGACGACCTGTGGACGGCGCGCTGTGCCGTTCGGGAGCAACTGGTCGCCTGGCTCGCGGAGAAGCACCCGGACGCCCTGCCGCGCGTCCTTCTGGACCCGGCACCCGGACCTGCAGGCGGACCGGACGCCGCCGCCGGAGCCGAGGGCCGCCGCACGGCTCAGCCGGAGGCGACCATCACCTCGCGGAAACCCGGGTGAACGGCGCGCCGGCGGCCGCGGCCGTACCCGTACCGCCCTGGCCGGACGGCCGCTCGCATCGCCGCCCGAAAGCTGGGCAGCCGACCGGTACGCGGCCGATCCCGACCGCTTCACCCGCTGAACCGGCAAACGAAGGGCACTCCTGTGGCACGCACCGTCGCCCACGTCATCGTCGACGCACTCGAGGAACTGGGCGTCCAGCACGTCTTCGGCGTCGTCGGCGACGCCTTGAACCCGCTGACCGACGCCATCCGCACCTCCGTCGGCCTGAACTGGGTCGGCTGCCGGCACGAGGAGGCCGCGGCCTTCGCAGCCTCGGCGCAGTCCCAGCTCTCCGGGACCCTCGGTGTGTGCATGGGCACGGTGGGACCCGGCTCCGTGCACCTGCTCAACGGCCTCTACGACGCCGCCAAGAGCCGTACCCCCGTCCTCGCGATCTGCGGCCAGGTCCCCCTCGCAGAGATCGGCAGCGACTACTTCCAGGAGGTCGACAACGACCTGCTCTTCCGCGACGTCGCCGTCCACCGGGCCACCGTCACCTCGCCGGCCCAGATGCCGCGCCTGCTGGAATCCGCCGTACGCGCCGCCGTGACCCGGGGCGGAGTGGCCGTCCTCACCGTCCCCGGCGACCTGGGCGATCAGGAAGTGGGCGACGACCGGCCCACGCGGTTCGCCCTCGACCGCGCCGTCACCCGGCCCGACGACCCGGCCCTCGCCCGGGCGGCCGAGCTGCTGAACGCCGGCTCCCGCGTGACCCTGCTCGTCGGCCAGGGCGCCCGCGCGTCCCGTACCGAGGTCCTGCGGACCGCCGAGCTGCTGGCGGCGCCCATGGTGCTCACGCTGAAGGCGAAGGAGGGCTTCGAGGACGACAACGCCTTCCAGGTGGGCCAGACCGGTCTCATCGGCAACCCCGCCGCCGCCCACGCCCTCGACAGCGGGGACGTGCTCCTCATGCTGGGGACCGACTTCCCCTACCGGGAGTGGTACCCGAAGGACGTCAAGGTGATCCAGGTCGATGCCCGCGAGGAGCACCTGGGGCGCCGCACCCCCGTGGACGTGGGTCTGGCAGGCGACGTCGGCGCCACGCTGCGGGCCCTGCTGCCGCTGCTGGAGGCGGCCCCGGACCGCAGCCACCTCGACGACGCCCGGAAGCGCTTCGCCGACTGGCAGGAGGGGCAGCAGCGGCTGGCCGACCCCGCCCACGAGCACCGCTGGACGGGGAAGCTGCGGGCCGCCCTGGACAACCGCGAGCACGCCATCCGCCCCGAGGCGCTGGCCGCGGCGGTGGACGAGTACGCCGCCGAGGACGCCGTGTTCACCTCCGACACGGGGATGGCCACCGTCTGGCTCTCCCGCTTCGTCACCATGCGCGGCGACCGCCGCCTGATCGGCTCGTACAACCTCGGCTCGATGGCCAACGCCATGCCCCAGGCCCTCGGCGCCCAACTGTGGGCCCCCGACCGGCAGATCGTCGCGCTGTGCGGGGACGGGGGGCTGAGCATGCTGCTCGGCGACCTCATGACCATCAGGACGTACCGGCTGCCGGTGAAGCTCGTCGTCTTCGACAACCGCCGCCTGGGCATGGTCAAGCTGGAACAGGAGCAGGCGGGCCTGCCCGAGTTCGGTACGGAACTCGACAACCCCGACTTCGCCGCGGTCGCCACGGCCCTCGGCCTGACGGGGATCCGGGTCACCGACCCGGCCGATCTCCACGAGGGCGTACGCCGGGCCTTCGAGACGCCGGGACCGGTCCTGCTCGACGTGCTCACCAACCCGGAGGAAGTCGCCGTGCCCGGGAAACCGACCCTGGCCCAGGGCTGGGGCTTCGCCGTCGCCAAGGCCAAGGAGCTCCTGCCGGGCCGTGAGGGCTGACGGCCACCGCACGCCGCGCACGCCACCTCACGGCGTGCACGGCGTGCACGCCGCGTACGCCGCGTACGCCGCGTACGCCGCGCCGCGAAGACCTCGCCGGACGTGCAGAACGGGAAAGCCGGGGCATACGCGCTTCCGGAGGCGGAGTTCGAGCGGAACGGGAAATCCGCCGCGCACGACAAACGGAAAGAGAAGGGGCCGGGAAACCTCCCTCGCCGCCCTTTCGTTCACCGGAGGAGTTGTTTCGCGTGACTGAGCATGTGTGGAGTTACAAGTCGACGTCGGGCCATCTGGCCGGTACCGACCTCACCGGCTACAAGGTCGAGGCGGTCGACGGCAGCATCGGCAAGGTCGACAAGCACTCCGACGAGGTCGGTGACGCCTATCTGGTCGTGGACACCGGTGTATGGATCTTCGGCAAGGAAGTGCTCCTGCCGGCCAGCACCGTGATCATGGTCGACCCGGAGCAGCGGGTGATCCACGTGGACCGCACCAAGGAACAGATCAAGGACTCCCCGGAGTTCCACCGGGAGAAGCACCTCGGCGACGCGGACTACCGCGAGCAGCTGGGCATGTACTACGGCATGGGCGGCCCCTTCGGCGGACCGATCGCCTGACACCCGCGAGGAACACGGGGCCCGGACTCGACTCGCCGAGTCCGGGCCCCGTGTATCGCGGGCGTATCGAAAACCGCATACGCCACCGCAACGGCACCCCGTCTCCAATGGCGGCATGAACCACGACCGACCCCTGTTCGCACCCACCCGCCGCACGCGCAGGACCGTGCTCCTCGGCCTGGCGGCACTCGGCACGGCGAGCGCCGCGTACGCCGTGCGAAAACCGCTCATGATGTCCGCTCCGAGGTGCATGGCCGGGCGGTGGCACGGCTGCTTCGACACGTTCAACGGTGTGGTGCTCATGACGTTGGTCGCGCTGCCGCTGGCCGGGCTGGTGGTGTGGGCCCTGGCGCGCCGTCGGCGTGCCGCCGGCGTCGCATCGGCGTGGCGGATGTCGCTGGCCGAGGTGGGCATGGTCCACGGGACGGTGCCGTTCGTGTGGCTGACCATGATGCCGGGCGCCGGGGCCGGCACCGTCCCCGGCCGGATGAGCCTGGTGCCGCTGCGGGACCTGGTCACGATGGGGTCGCTCGGGATCGTCGGCAACCTGCTGGTCTTCGCGTCGCTGGGGTTCTTCGCGCCGATGCGGTGCGCGGCGCTGGCATCCGTGCCGCGGATCCTGGCGCTCGGGGCGGGCTGCTCGGTCCTGGTCGAAACCGCGCAGTACGCCCTGCGGCTGGACCGGGTGTCCTCCGTGGACGACGTACTGGTCAACGCCGCCGGGGCCGCGCTGGCCGCGCTGGCGTCGCGCCGCTGGTGGTGCACCTCGGCGCCAGCGTCGGCGGACCGGCCCCGCCCGGCGCCGGTACCGGCAGGCTGAGTCGCGTGGCCGGTGTGTACACATCTTCGGATACGCCGGCGATATGCCGTGCTGCTTAGGCTTCGGACATGCGCGTACTGATCGTGGAGGACGAGCCCTACCTGGCCGAGGCCGTCCGTGACGGCCTGCGGCTCGAGGCGATCGCCGCCGACATCGCCGGCGACGGCGACTCCGCCCTGGCGCTGCTCAGCGTCAACTCCTACGACCTCGCGGTCCTCGACCGCGACATCCCTGGCCCCTCCGGCGACGAGGTCGCCCGGCGCATCGTCGCCTCCGGCAGCGGCATCCCGATCCTCATGCTCACCGCCGCCGACCGCATCGACGACAAGGCCTCCGGGTTCGAGCTCGGCGCCGACGACTACCTCACCAAACCGTTCGACCTGCGTGAGCTCGTCCTGCGGCTGAGGGCGCTCGACCGCAGACGCGCGCACGCCCGGCCCCCGGTGCGCGAGATCGCGGGCCTGCGGGTCGACCCCTTCCGCCGGGAGGTCTTCCGCGACGGACGCTACGTCGCGCTCACCCGCAAGCAGTTCGCCCTGCTGGAAGTCCTCGTCGCCGCCGAGGGCGGGATCGTCAGCGCAGAAGGACTACTGGAACGGGCCTGGGACGAGAACGCCGACCCCCTCACCAACGCCGTGCGCATCACCGTCTCCGCCCTGCGCAAACGACTCGGCGAACCGTGGATCATCGCCACGGTGCCCGGCGTCGGCTACCGGATCGACACCGGCCGTCCGCATGCGTAGACGCCCGGGGCTCAGCGTCCGTCTCAAACTCACCCTCAGCTACGCCGGATTCCTCGCCGTCGCCGGCGCGCTCCTGCTGGCCGTGGTGTGGGTGTTCCTGCTGCGCTACGTACCCGACAACTCCCAGGGGCTGCTGGGGATCTCGCCCAACCGCTACCTGCTGGTGCGCACCTTCGCCCCCGCCGCGGCCGTGGCCATGGCCTTCCTGCTCGTGTTCGGCCTCGTCGGGGGATGGCTCCTCGCCGGCCGGATGCTCGCACCCCTCACGCAGATCACGGACGCCGCACGCACGGCCGCAGACGGGTCGCTGTCCCATCGCATCCGCATGACGGGCCGCCAGGACGAGTTCCGCGAACTCTCCGACGCGTTCGACTCGATGCTCGGACAACTCGAGTCCCACGTCGCCGAGCAGCAGCGGTTCGCCGCGAACGCCTCCCACGAACTGCGCACCCCGCTGGCGATCTCGCGGACGCTCCTCGACGTCGCCCGCAAGGACCCCACGCGGGACCGGGGCGAACTCATCGAACGCCTGCACGCCGTCAATACGCGGGCGATCGACCTCACCGAGGCCCTCCTGCTGCTCAGCCGCGGCGACCGCGGGAACTTCCGCGCGGAGAGCGTCGACCTCTCCCTCGTCGCCGAAGAGGCCGCCGAAACCCTGCTTCCCCTCGCCGAACAGCGCCGGATCACGCTCGACGTCACCGGCGGGGCGGCCCGGACCAGCGGCTCCGCGGAGCTCCTGCTGCGGATGGTGACGAACCTCCTCCAGAACGCCATCGTCCACAACCTCCCGGCCGGAGGCACCGTGACGGTCCACACCGGGGCGCACGGCGACACGAGCGTGCTGCGGATCGAGAACACGGGCCGTCGGCTCCCGCCCGAACTGGTACCGACCCTCACCGAACCCTTCCAGCGCGGAACCGAACGCGTACGCACCGACGAGCACGCCGGCGTCGGCCTCGGCCTGGCCATCGTGCACAGCATCGTCCGCGCCCACGACGGGACCCTCGACCTCGTCCCCCGCCCCGCCGGCGGTCTCCTCGTCACGGTCCGGCTTCCCGGACCGCCCTCCCAGGGCGACCTTTAGCCTCCGGGCTGAGCTCCGACGGCCTGCCGGTAGGCCACGTGCCCGCCCAGCGCACCTGTGACGGCGACGGCGGCCAGGCCGCCCAGCGACCACAGCCTGCCCTTCGCCGGGCGTCCGCGCAGCCGCGCCGTCAGGGAGACGGTGTAGCAGGCCACTGCGGCCACGTTGAAGGCCGCGTGGGCCAGTCCGACCCGGGCCTGCGCGGGCGGCAGGTCGGCCCAGTCCGCCCAGCCGGCCAGCGCGGCCGGCGCGACCCCGGCCAGCCCGACGCCCGTGAGGGTCGTTGCCGCACGCTGCGTCCCCGGAACCACGTCCAGCACGGCGGCCGACAGCCAGCAGCCGATCGGCACCTGCACCAGGACGGGATGCACCGGGTGTCCCAGTGGCCTGCCACGCAACAGATCCCGCATCCCGCCCAGGGGAAGCGAGCGGATTCCCCGCTGGAGCAGCCTGATCGTCGGATCGGCCACCGTCGTCCGTTCCAGCAGGCTGAGGGTCCTCAGCCAACCTGCCGATGCCGCATCGAGTGCCGAGGCCTGGCCGACTGCCGTCGAGGTACCGGGGGCGTATGAGTTCATACACGACGCCTACCCGGAGGCGCGCCGACATCCCGCCCCGGCCTCGACTGCACCCGAACGGACGGCCTGCCAACGGCGGAGCCCGACCAGGACCGCCGCCCGCAGCAGCGATCGCGTACGGGAACGGTCGGCCGGCACGAGCGCACGGCTCGAGAATCCCGGCGGTCGGCCCGGTGCACGGTCGATTACGGGGTAACCGCGCCACGAGGGCGTACGCATCGCGGTGGGGAGGCTCCCGATGCGCACCGTAGGAGCAGATCGCCGAGGCCGACGCC
Source organism: Streptomyces sp. MB09-01 (assembly GCF_033794505.1). Classification (NCBI taxonomy): domain Bacteria; kingdom Bacillati; phylum Actinomycetota; class Actinomycetes; order Kitasatosporales; family Streptomycetaceae; genus Streptomyces; species Streptomyces sp. MB09-01. Next base: position 7,229 of record NZ_JARAYQ010000107.1, read on the forward strand.
CCCGTGCCCGTACCCGAGGAGACCGTCGCCAGCGTCGAGGCCGACGTGGCCGAGATCGAGGAGAGCGCACTCATGACCAACGAACCGGCAACCAGTATCGGCACGCCCACCCCCGAGGAGCTGCGCGAGCAGGTCGAGCGCGCCCATGACGGACTCGTGCGGACCGTCACCTCCGATCGCGTACGGGACCGGGCCGCGCGGGCATCCGGGTTCCTCGCCCGGGCCGTGCTTCGGGCGGGCCAGTTGACGGCGGAGAAGACCCCGGACCCGGTTCTCGACAAGGCCGGCCGGGCCGCGAGGGCGGCGCGCGTCAACCGCACGCCTCTGCTCGGCGCGGGCGCGGTGCTCGTCGTGTTCTTCGTGCTGGTGCGGCGCGGCCGCGGACGCCGCTGAAAGCGGCGGACATGGCCTGCGAGCCGGTCAGCTGTCGGGCTCCGCGGCTCAGCTGTCGGGCTCCGCGGCCGAGATCGCCGCGAGAGCCGACCCCGGGTCCTGTTCGACCGCGAGGTCGCCCAGCGTGACGACGCCGACGAGGTCACCGTCCTCGGCCAGCACGGGCAGGCGCCGCAGGGCGTTCCGGCGCATGAGGTCGAGGGCGTGGTCGACCTTGTCGTCGCGCCGGACGGTGACCGGCGCACTGCTGCAGACGGCCTGCACGGTCGTCTCGGCGGGGTCCCGGTTCTCGGCCATGGCACGGACGACCAGGTCCCGGTCGGTCAGGATGCCGCAGAGCCGGCCCCCGTCGACGACGAGCACGTCCCCGATGTCGGCGTCCCGCATCACCCGCGCCGCTTCCGCCAGTGACGTCAGCTTTTCGACGGTCACCGGATTCTTGGTCATCACCTCGTGGACGCCTCGCGTCATGGCTCCTCCGACTGCTGGAAGTGACTCCTGCCGGGCGGCTACCCGCACCGGCGCCGAGTAGGCCTTCGGCAGGTCGCGGGCAACGGCATGGTCCGGCTCACGTCTGGGGCTGGAACCGCCGGGCGCCGTGGCTCCGCGGCGCCTGTGCGACTTCGATGACGAATCCGCTGCGGGGCCGGGTCGGGATCCGGCTCAGCGGGATGGAAAGGTCTTGCTGGGGTACGGCGAAGTCCATACCGGCCAGGGCCGGTGCGAGCGCGGCCAGCAGGGAAACGGTGATGTCCTCGCCGGGGCAGCGGTGGCCGGTGCGTGCGTCGCCTCCGCCCTGCGGGATCAGCGCGTCGCGGCCGGGCTCCTGGCCGAGGAAACGTCCGGGGTCGAAGTGGTAGGGCCGGTCCCACAGGTCCGGGTCGTGGTGGTGCCCGTACACGTCGAGGAGCAGGTGGGTCCCGGCGGGGATCCCGTGACCGGCGAGGGAGAGGTCGTGAGCGGCGACGGCTCCGATGAAGGGCACGAACGGGTAGAAGCGGCGGACCTCGTGGGCGAACGCGCGGGCCTGGACGCGGCCACCGGCACGCAGCTGGTCGCGCACACCGGGATAGCGGTGGAGGGCGTGGGAGGCGAAGACGGCGAACCACGTGATGGCGACGGTGGGGCGGATGATGTTCAACAGCTCGACGGCCGCCGTGTGCGGATCGAGCAGAGTGCCGTCCTCCTCGCGGTGCAGTGCGACCGCCTCCAGGGGGCTCCCGGCCACTGACGCGTGCCGGGACGGGGAGAAGACGCCGTCCGGGTGCGGTCCGAGTCCGCGGAGGTCGGCGACGGCAGCCGCGAGGGCCTGCTCCTGGCGGTGCCGGGCGTGTCGGGCCCGTACGCGACGGGGTCCCGCCGTGGCGAAGCCGTCGATCATGGCGACGCAGTCCTCGGCGACCTCCCGGGCCGCGTCGTCCGGGACCGGCAGACCCACCCAGTCGCAGACCGCCCCCGTGAGCAGCGTGGCCACCTCGTCGAAGAGGACCACTCGGCGCCCTTCCCAGTCCTTCACCGCTTCGCGCCAGCCGCCCTCGACGCTCTCGGTCAGGGTGCTGATGGAGCCCGGAGACATGAGCAGGGAGACGAAGAGCTCCTTGCGCACCCGGTGGGGCGGCCCGTCCATGCTCTGGACCGCTCCCTTGCCGAAAAGGGTGTCGAGCACGTGTGAGGGGAGGGCGCCCTGCCGCTGGACACGGCTCTCGTCGTAGAACAGGGCGACGGCCCCGGGCCCGTGCAGCAGGGCCGCGCGACGGCCGAACAGGTGGGTGGCGACCACGGGCGCACCATGGTGGGCCCGGCGCAGGTCGGGGGCCCACGCGTAGCCGTGGGTGAGCAGGGACAGGGTGCTGTCGGTCAACAGAGCGGACATGATCTGCCCCTACGTGATCGGGGGACCGCGATCAGGAACGATCGCCGGTCCCGGTCCCGGCCCCGGTAGCCGCTCCCGTCAGGCTGCCTGGGATGCGAGCTCGTTGTAGGCCAGGTCGGACACGGTCGTGGCCCGGACGGTGACCTGGATTCCGTCCAGAAGGTCCTGGAGGACGCGATGGGCGGAGGAGTAGGCGAGTTTGTGCGCCGACGGCGCTCCGTCGGGCATCCAGAGGATCATCACGAGGTCGTTCCTGCGGGCTCCGTCCGACGCGGCGTAGTGCAGGTCGTACACGACGAACCTGGGTTCGTCGGCCGGGAGCGACTCCTGCATCTCCTCGTGCGTGAGGTTCCCCTGACTCTCGACGACCACCGTGTCCAAGAGCTCGTTGAGCCGGTAGACGACCGTGTTGATCTCGCGTTTGCTCTTCAGCTCCTGCAAGGCGCTCAGGCAACTGTCGTCCACGGTGGTACTCCGGCTGCTCACGGGCGCTCGTCTCCCTGCGGATCCTGCCGGATCTGTTCCTCGCGGCCGATTCCCGGGCTCTGCCGTTTGGCGGAACGGCCGGCGGCGTGACGCCCACCGGCGTCTTTCGCGCGGCCGGTCACGGCTTCGTCCGCTGCCTGCCGGGCCTCGCGGTCCCCGCTCTCGCCGACGGCTTCCGACGGCGGTGTGGGCACACGGTGACCCCGTTGCTCCGGTCGGCTCATGTCGCGCCTCCTCCATGGCCGGGCCGATCTCTCGATGGCCGGGCCGATTGCTCGCGGTACGCGGTACGGTGCCCGCTCGCGTCAAGTCTCCTCGCTCCGGAACCGAGCCGCATGGTGGCGCCTGCCCGGCCCCCGGGCGGCGAAACCCCGGCGCAGCCGCGCGTCAGGGGGCCGATGCCTCATCGGGCACGGCGGCGGCCCAGGACGGGACGGGCGCCGGAGGCAGGGACCACCGGACCAGCCGGACCGCTGCGCGGGCCACGGGCCGGACCCACCACCGTTCCAGCGGGAATCTCCTGGGGAGCCCCAGCTCCGCCCGGGCCCAGTCCGGCAGCAGTGCGACCGCGCCCGCGGCCAGGGCCGCGTAGGGCGGGCGCAGCGCCCACGGCAGGGGCGGGTGGCGGAGGATGAAGCGGGCCGCCTCGCCGGCTTCGGGGGTGCCGCGCAGCTGCGGCCGATAGCCCTCGATGCGGGCGGCGAGTCCCGCGGCGGTGCGCGGCGGGTCGGTGACACCCAGCGCCGCGCCGACCCGTGCCATGCCCCCCACGTACGCGTCCTGGTCCGGACCGCTCAGCGGGCGGGAGCCGTAGCGCTGGTGGGAGCGGAGGAAGCAGCTCAGCTCGGCGTCGTGCACCCACTCCAGGAGGGTGGGGTCCGTGGCCGCGTACGGCTCGCCTCCCGGAGCCCGCCCGCTGACCGTCCTGTGCACCGCGATGACCCGGTCGACCGCCCGTTGCGCGTCGTCCGCCGTGCCGAAGGTGGTGAACGCGAGGAAGGTGCTGATGCTCTGCAGCCTGCCCCAGGGATCTTCCCGGTACGCGGAGTGCCGGGCCACGGCGGCCATCGCCAGAGGGTGCAGGGACTGCAGCAGCAGGGCGCTGATCCCGCCGACGAAGAGGGCGGCGTCGCCGTGGACCTGCCGGACCGGGTGGTCCGGCCCGAACCAGCGCGGCCCGGGCGTGAGGTGGATGCGGTTCCGGGTGGCCGGGCCCGAGGGCCCGGCCACCCGGAGGAAGAGAGCCTCGCCCAGCCGCGCACGGGCATGTGCACGGGCACCTGCGAAAGTGCGGGCGCCTGTGAAAACTCTCCTCCACCGGCCCATGAGAGCAGTATGCCCACCGGTCGGCCCCGTGGGCACCGGGCCGGCAGCGGCGCTCGTGCTACTTGCCTTCCAGCGCCTCCACCAGCTGAAGGAGGTTGCCGCCGGCCACGATGAGGGCCAGGTGGTCGTGGTAGTCCCTGCTGCTGACGATCAGGCCGTCGCGGACCCGCAGCACCAGTATGTTGGCGGCCTCGAAGGTCCGGCCGGTGACCCGGTGGTGCACCTGGTAGTCGAACTCGGCGACGATCACCTCCGCGTCCTCGGTTTCCCGCACGACCACGTTCGCCGGGGTCAGTTCCACGGGTGAACCCGCGGAGACCTGGGCGAACCGTTCCCTGAGCGCGGCCCGCCCCTCGACCCGGCGCGGCCCGACCGGTTCGAAGACGGTCTCCACCACGGCGTCCTCGGCGTAGAGCTCGGCCAGCTCCGTGTACCGCCCTGCGCCGATGCCCTCGATCAGCTTCTGGAAGACCTCGCGCGGCGACAGCGTTTCGGGCATGACCAACCTCCGGTGCGACCGTGGATAGAATCGGACTAGCGACTCCGTTTTCACGATACGGACTGGAGACTCCGGTTGTCCAGGGTGGCTGCGCCGTCGCCTGCGAAAGGCGGAGAAGGATGGCTGGCGGTCAGGAGCGCCCACTCAGGGCGGACGCGGCACGGAACCGGGCCAGGCTGCTGGAGGTCGCCACGGAGGTGTTCACCACCCGCGGTGTCGGGGTGCCGACCGAGGAGATCGCGCGCACCGCCGGGGTCGGGGTCGGCACCCTCTTCAGGCATTTCCCGACCAAGGAGGCACTGCTGGAGGCGGTGATGGTGCGCAGGCTGGAGGAGATGGCGGCCCGGACCGCGCGGCTGGCCGCCGAGGCCGGGCCCGCCGAGGCCTTCTTCGCCTGCTTCCGCCTGGTGGTGGAGCAGTCCGAGGGCAAGAGCGAGTTCACCCGGGCTCTGGCTGCGGCCGGGGTGGACGTGCACGCGTCCCTGCAGGAGCCGACCGCGGAGATCCAGGCCCGGCTGGCCGATCTGCTGACCGGCGCGCAACGGGCGGGAGCGGTCCGCCCGGAGCTGGGCCTGCCGGAGTTCATCGCCCTCCTGGCCGGCACGAGCAGCGCCTTGGAGCAGCTCGGAGCGGATCCGGCACCCCGGGAGCGGATCTTCGACGTCGTCTTCGACGGGCTGCGGCCACGCTGAACCGGCCCGGCAGCGGTCTGCGTGGGGTCCGGCAGCGGGTCTACGCAGGGTTCCGGAGCGGGGGACGGGACCAGGGCGCGTCGACCTCGTCCGACTGCGGCCGCAGCCCGAGCTCGCGGAGCGGATTGGCGCCGCCGACCCCCAGCTCGGCGCTGCGTTCCGTGTACCGGGCGGTGAACGCCTCCGGCCGGACCTGGCCGCTCTGGGCGGTCAGCCCGAGCGCCGCCGGCTGCAGGGCCGTGGCCTGTTCCAGCAGCCCGTCCAGGTACGACACCGCCTCGGCGCTTCGGTGGTCGGTGTCGACCATCGCACCGCAGGGCCCGTTGCCCTCGTCGGACAGGTGAAGGACGCCGCAGTCCCGGAGGTGCACGATCACATGCCCGGCGGTGTGACCCTGCCTGCGCAGCACGCGCACCGCGCCCTCGGCGAAGGTCCAGCCGGTGCCTCGCAGCGAGCCGATCCGGATCCGTTCCAGGGGTCGCTCCTCGTAGGTCCGGGTCGTCGCGCCGAAGGGCCGCATCGGCTGGAAGAGCGACACCACTTTGCGGATGGTCGGCGCGGGCGGAGAGGGCAGTGGCGCCACCCCGGCGATGCGCTCGAAGGACCGCACCCAGTAGGCCACAGCGTCCCGCATCTGGTCGAGGTCGGGGGCGGGGACGTAGTGCTCGGCCGGCACACCCAGCTCGTCGGCCAGGTCGTTGTTGCCGACGTGGTCGACATGGCCGTGGGTGGTCAGCACCAGGGCCGGGGACCAGGCCCGACCCGGTCGGCCGCTCCCGCAGCGCCGCGCGGAAGACCGTCGTAACGCCGGTGTCGACCAGCACCAGGGTGTCGCCGGCCCGGTGTACGAGGGCATTGCCGACGTCGGGCTGATCATGCTCGACGTCCAGCCCCTGCCCGAGGAGCAGGACGGTTCTGTCGTCGATCTCGATCAGTTCACCGAGCGCGGTCATGGACCCTCCCGCGGGCGCTGTCGACCAGTCTCCTGCGGACGAGACGAGCGTACGAGCACGAGGCGCGCTGTCCTCGGGAAGCGCCGTCAGCAGCGACGGGTCTGGTACGGCACCGGGCCGGGTACCGGTGCGGACGGGTTCGGGCACCGGCTCACGGCGACGAGGAAGGTCGCCGCGATTCCGCCCGCCACGACGAACAGTGTGGTGCGGATCCCGTAGGCGCCGGCGATCCGGAGCGGTTCTCCGGAGAGGCCGTCGAGGCCGGCGGCCGACACCAGGACGAGGCCGGCGAGGCCGACGGCCGCACCCGCGCCCGAGCCGGTGGAGGCGATGCCCGAGGCGACGCCCTGGTCCCGGTCGGGGATCCCGGTGCCGGCGGCGATGAACATGGCGGTGAAGACCACGCCGTCGCCGATGCCGAGCGCCACGAGGCCAGGAACGAGTTCGATGTACGTGCCGTTCGGCGAGACCGCGAGGCCGAGTGCGACCGCGCCGACCGCGCCGACGGCGAGGGCCACGGCCAGCGTGCGCCTCAGACCGAACCGCGTGACGAGCCGTCCCGCGACGGTCGAACCCGCCACCACCACCGCCGTCGGGACGAGGAAGCCGGCGCCGGTCTGCAAGGCGTCGTAGCCCAGGACCTCCTGGAAGTAGAGGGACAGGAAGTAGAGCACCGAGCCGAAGGTCGCCATGAACATGAAGGCGATGACGACGCCGGTGATCAGGTTGGGGTGGGAGAGCAGCCGGGGCGGCATGAGCGGATCGGAGCTGCGCCGCTCGATGACCACGAAGGCCCCGATCAGCACGAGGCCGGCCACCGCGCTCACCAGGATGCCCGGCGAAAGCCAGCCCGATCCGGGGCCCTGCACGAGGGCGAACACGATGAGGGTGACACCGAAGGAAACGCTGAGCGCACCGGGCAGGTCGAACGTGCGGCCCCGCTCTCGTCCACCGTCCCGGGGGATCACCACGAACGCCAGCAGCAGCGCGGGTCCGGCCAGGACGACGTTGACGAAGAAGACGGCTTCCCAGCCGAACACCTGCGTAAGAAGTCCGCCGAGCAGCACACCGATGACGAGTCCTGCCGCCCCCGACCCTCCCCAGATCCCCAAGGCGCGGTTGCGGGCACGGCCTTCGACGAAGGCGGTGTTGATGATGGCCAGGGTGGTGGGGAAGACCAGGGCGCCACCGAGACCTTGGACCGCGCGAGCGGCGAGGAGTACCCCCGGTCCGGTCGCGAGGCCCCCCGCGAACGCCGCCCCGGCGTAGAGCGCGAGGCCGGTGACCAGGATGCGACGTCGTCCGAGCAGGTCCGCGGCACGCCCGCCGAACAGCAGGAACCCGGCCGAGGTCACCGCGTAGGCGCTGATGACCGACTGGAGCGTCTGCGCCGAATAGCCGAGGTCGGCGGCGATGTCGGGAAGTGCCACGACCACGATGTACTGGTCGAGCGAAACGATCAGCATGGCGAACGACAGCAGCACCAGCGTCGCCGTCCCACGGTTCCAGCCGAGGTCCCCGGGCGCGGGGGAAGTCCCTACGGGTCCCACGGCAGCACCCCTGATGATCGGTCACGTCTGCGCTGGCGGACTGCTGGCAAACCCTATACAGCCGGACCTCACCCACCCGTCAACGACCCACGGGACACCGTCCGCCCGGGATTCCCCCGGACTCCGCCGGTCAGACGATCTCGCCGGAGCAGGACGCGTGGGCACCGCAGGCGTAGCAGCTGTACCGCATGCATCCGGTGCACAGCCCGATGTTCTCCAGCCGGTACCGGTCCCCGCAGCTGTCGCACGAGGCCCGCTCCCGCAGCATGGCCTCCCAGCCGTCGCCGCTGCCGATGGAGGCGTAGGAAGCGGCGACGAACTCCGCCCCCGGGCTGTCGTGATCGGCCCGGTGCCTGAGGTGCCAGGAGTACACCGCGAAGAAGGCCTTGCCGGTCAGGAGCTGGTCCCGTGCGCGGCCGTCGCGGATCCACTGGCGGACGAGGCCCCGGATCCGCTCCTCGAACGGCAGCCTGCAGTCGAGGATCAGGTGGTTGCTGTTCACCGCCGCATTATGCGGCCGCGGCCGCCCTCGCGGACAGGCTCCCGCGCGGCCGCCGCGAGCTCGCTACGGGTCCGGCCCGATCAGTTCCGGGACGTACCGGACAGGACCGTGGCGGCCTCGGCAGGGGCCGCAGGGGTGACGGGCGCCGTGGGGACGCTCCGTGGCCAGCGGCGCTCCGCCGTCTTCTGCACCCGCCGGCCGAGGCGCTGCATCGGCATCTCGACCAGGCGGTACATCAGGTAGCTGACGGCCAGGACGACGCCGAGGAAGATCGCCGTCCATGCGAACCGGCCCAGCGTCGAGGAAGGCTGCGGCGGAACGCCCACCAGCGGTTCGACGGTGCGCAGCAGCGGGATGTGCAGCAGGTACACCGAGAAGCTGATCGCGCCGAGCCAGGTCAGAGCCTTCGGGAAGCGGCGCCCCCGTAGGAGGAAGCCGATGCCGAAGAGCACCCACGCGGCGAGGTACGCGATCGACCAGGCCTTCCAGCCCGCGGACCAGGTCCGCTCCAGGGCCTCGCCGTGGTTGTACAGCCAGCCGACCAGGACACCCGCGACGACGACGAATCCGCAGGAGAGCAGGGCCGGGACCCGGGCGAGCTGTCCGTGCTGCGCCCGGTACACGACGGTACCGGCGAACATCGTCGCGAAGATCATCCAGGTTTCGAAGGCGGGGGCCCGGCCGTTCAGCGTGACCAGGACCAGGCCGACACCGGCGAGCAGCAGGGCGCCCGTCCCCGTCAGCATGCGCTTGCCGCTGAGCACGCAGGCGAGGCCCACGAGCACGAGCGGCGTCACGATCAGCAGGAGCTGCCGGGTCGAGCCGATCTCCGCGCTCAGGAGCTGGGTGCCGACGGCCGTACCGATCGCCAGGGCGACGCCGGCCAGAGTCACCGCGATCGGCGCGCTGTGCCGGTGCAGACCACGGGTGAACAGGGCGGTGACGAAGAAGTAGAAGACCATCTCGTAGCAGAGCGTCCAGGTGACGTTCATGCCGTTGATGACGCCGAGCAGGTCCTGGAGCATCAGGCCGTTCGCGACCAGCGAGGCCGGGTCGTCGCCGGTGCGCAGCAGCGCGACAGAGCCGTCCCCGTCCGGCAGCATCATGATCGAGAGGACGAAGGCGGCGATCAGGGCCGGGTAGATCCGGAAGATCCGGCCGATCCAGAAGCCGCGTACGTCGCCCCTTCGCTCCAGCGAGGCCGGGATGATGTAGCCGCTGACGATGAAGAAGAGCATGACGCCGAACAGGCCCATGTCGAAGTTGCGCCAGATCATGCCCCCGAAGGGCAGCATCCTCAGCACGTCGAAGTGGTGCAGTGCCACGATGAGAGCGGCGATGCCGCGCAGCGCGTCCAGCCAGCCGAGCCGGGCACCGGGTGCGGCGGCCGGGGCGGCGGCCGTGCGCTGGGTGAGGGGGGGTATGAACTTCACGCAGGGACGATATCCGAACCTCGGAGTCCGCTTGTCGTCGCGGCCCGGCCGGGCCCGGCGGCGAGACCCCGGCCGGGCGAGGCCGGGCTGCGCGGCGGGCCCCTGCCCCGGTGCCTGCCGGCCCGGTCGCACCCGGGGAGGGCCGGGGAGACGATGAAACGGCGGCATCAGCCCTTCGCTCCCGGCTCGCGACTCCCGGCTCGCGACGTCCGGCTCGCGACTCCCGGCTCGCGACGGCGGCTCACGACGGGCTCGCGACTTCCCGATTCGTCCCGGTAAGGAAGGCCAGGAAAGACTCATGAACCGGCGCACACGCCTTCTCCTCGTCACCCCCCTCGCGGCCGCCTCGCTCGTCGCCGCCCCCACCGCCCTCGCTGTGGCCCCCTCGGCCGCGCCGGCTGCCGTACCGGCCGCGACCTGTTCGGTTTCGGGCGTGCTCGGCAACGGGAAGGTGCACCTCTCCGGAGGTGGCTTCACTCCGGGCCCGGCCTACGTGTACGGGTCGGCCGGCTTCGGCGGGACCGTCGAGATCTCCGAGAACGGCGGCTTCCAGATCATGAACGTGGCGCCCGGCCAGTACAGCGTCCGGCAGGGCGGCGAACTGACCCAGTGCAGCATCTGACGCCCGTCTCCGGCCGAGACACTCAGCGCAGTACCGCCGCCAGCAGGTCGGTGCCCAGCGCCGTCAGATCGGGAAGGTTCAGCGTGTAACGGACGTACCGTCCGTGCCGCCGGGCCGTGAGCAGGCCCGCGCGGCGCAGGGCGGCCAGGTGGCGGGAGACCTCCGGGGGCGAGAGCTCCCAGGTGTGGGCCAGCTCACCGGTGGTGTGCGGACCGCGGGCCAGGGTGCGCAGCAGCCGCAGCCGTACCGGATGGGCGAGCGCCTCCAGCCGAAGCGTGACCGTCTCGAGCGACACCGGCTCTGACGGACCCGGCTCGGCCACCGGGTACTGCACCACCGGCTGCCATCCGGGCGCGTGGACCGCGACCAGGTGCGGGCGGCCGAAGACACTGGGGATGAAGGTCACCCCGGCGCCGTGGGCTGCGGTCGTCTTGTCCTGCAGTTTGTCCACGATGATGCAGTCGCCGTCCGGCGCCAGGGCGACCGCACCGGACACCGATGCGAGCGCCGCCCCGATGCCCTGGCGCTTCAGCAGGTCGTTCTTCCGTCGCAGGTCGGTGGCGAGCTGCACGGCGACGCCCGCCCAGGCGGCGTCGAAGAAGGCCTCGGCACACTGTTCGAGGGTGTGGCGCACCCGAGCCCGTACGGCGGACGGGGCCGCGAGCAGCCGTTCCGCGAACGCCTCTTGCCGCGCGCCGCGGGCCTGGGCCAGGTCCAGGGCCCGCTCGCGGGCAGTCGCGTCGGTGAGCGGCGAGGACGCGGCGAGGTGGACGCGGTTGCTGCCGCACGTGGTGACGAGCGCCGCGGTCACGTACGTCTCGTCGTCGATCCGGTCCACCTCGTCCAGCTCCTCCGCGAGGGTCGGCCGAGGTCGCGCGGGGATCAGGAAGTCGGCCTGGGAGGAACGCCAGAGGAACTCGGCCTCCCGCAACCGCTCGGCCAGCTCCGGCCGCAGCCCCGCCCAGACCTCCCCGGCCCAGTCGGCGAACTGCGGATGATGCCCCGGTTCGGCCAGCACGTGCAGCATCGCAGTCAGCTCGGCCAGCGGGGAGGCGGCGAACCGCAGTCGCTCGGACGGCAGGCCGCTGATGTCGATCCTCAAGGTCACCCCTCATCATCACCGACCGCACGGCCTGCGACGGCGCCGGTTGACGATGTCCGTCAACCCGCGGAGCCGGCCCGGCGGCCGAACGCACCGTTGACGCCATGACCACTACCAAGATCCGGCCCCGCGCCCTCGTCCGCGCCTGCGGAGGCCCCCGCTACGCCGTCGCCCTGACCGTGGACGCGCTCGGCACCGGCCTGCTCCGTCCCTTCCTGCTGCTCTACGGGGTCACCGTGCTCAGGCTGTCCGCGCCGGCCACCGGCATCGCCATGACGGTCGGCGTCGTCGTGGGCCTGGGGTGCATGCCCGCGGTGGGCCGATGGCTGGACCGCGGCGCACGCAGCACGGTCGTCGCGGCGTCCATGCTGGTGCGGGTGGTGGGCGTGGCGCTGCTGCTGGCCACTCCGGCGGGGGACGTCTGGATGTTCGGGACGGCGGCGCTCTTCCTCAGCACCGGCAACCAGGCGTGGCCCGCCGCCCACGCGGCTCTCGTGGCCACGATCGCCCACGGTCGGGAACGCGACACCGCTCTCGCGGGAGGCCGCGCCCTGCGCAACGCCGGCATGGGCGCGGGCGCGCTCCTCGCCACCGCATGCCTGGCGGGCGGCACCGGCGCACTGCAGGCGCTGGCGGCCGTCACGGGGCTCGCCTACCTCACCGCGGCCGTTCTGGCGTGGTCGGTCCACCTGCGCGCCCATCCGGACGCAACCTCAGCCGAGGACGGGGACGCCGGACCCGCACCCCGGATGCGCGCGCTGCTCGCCGCCAACGTGTTCTACGCCTTCTGCCTCAACGTCCCCGAAATCGCGCTCCCCCTGGTCCTGGTGACACAACTGCACGCATCCCCGGTGTGGTCGGCAGCCATCTTCGTGGCCAACACGGTGCTGGTGGTCGCCCTTCAGGTTCCGGTCACCGTCCTGATGTCCCGCTTCTCCCGGCGGACCGTGCTGGCCCTCGCCGGTGTGGTACTCGCGGCGTCCTACCTCGGTCTCCTCGCGGCCACCTCACTGGGACACGGCTGGGGCGCCCCGGCTGTCGCCACGGTGTCCGTGGTCTGCACCCTCGGCGAGATCATCTATGCCGGCAGCGCCACGGCGCTCGTCACCGTCCTCGCCCCGGCCCACGTCCTGGGGCGCACTCTCGCCCGCTTCGAGCTCTCCACGGGCCTCGGCCTCGCCGTCTCCCCGGCGGTCATCACCGCTCTGGCCCCCCACGGCCCGGCCGCCCTCTGGGGCACCCTCGCCAGTGCAACGCTCCTCTCGGCCGGCGCCGTTGCCGCCGAAAGGGACCGGCCCGGTGAAGCGCGAAGCCGCACGGCAGAGCAGTGCAGGGTGCGAACAGCGCCCCACGGGCTCACCCAGGAGTGATGCTGGGGCCGGGCGCCCCCTCGGCCGTCCCGGGCGGGGGACGGGGACGACCCCGTGAGCATCGATCGTGCAGCTCTCGCGGCGGACGCGCCGGCCCGCCCGATGGGGAGCACCGAGCGCCGTCAGACCCGCTCCAGGGGCCGGTGCGGCCCACTGGGAAGCTCCGCTTTGATCGTGTCGCCCGGGCGCACCGTGCCGCCCTCCTTCACGATGGTCATGATTCCGGCCTTGCGCACGATGTTCCCGGCCCGGTCGCGGCCGACGACCTGCTTCAGCAGTCCGTCCTGGAAGTTGTCTATCTGCAGGCACGGATTGCGCAGGCCCGTCACCTCCAGCACTGCACCCTCGCCGATGTGCAACAGCGTGCCGACCGGCAGGCCGAGCAGATCGATCCCGCGGGTGGTGATGTTCTCGCCGAGGTCACCCGGCACCACCTCGAATCCCTCTGCACCGACCTCGGCGAAGAGCTCTTCGTGGATGAGGTGAACCTGGCGCAGATTCGGCTGGGTGGGGTCCTGCGCGACGCGCGACCGGTGCTTCACCGTCACCCCGGCATGCACGTCGCCCTCCACGCCGAGGCCGGGGAGCAGCGTGATGCTGTCCCGGTTCGGCTTGGTGAACGCGTACTCGCTGTTGCTGCTGACTGCCGTCACTACTCCGTACATCTCGGAGCCCCCTTCTCAGTGGCCGTGGTCAGCTACGACCCTAACCCTCGGGCCTCTGGGCACGGCCGCCACGGTCGAGCGCCGGCGGGGCTGAGCCGGGACAGGGCGGGAACGGGCGTACGAAGCTACTCAGGCGTGTTTGAGTACACCTGCTCATGATCCGCGCACCGGCCGCTCCCTACCCTGACCTGCATGGACACGAACCCGACCCCCACCGACACCCCGACTGCGGACACGCCGCGGTGGTTCAACGGCTGCGCGATCGCCGTCGTCGTCCTCATTGCCCTGGTCGGTCTGGGAGCTTGGGCACTGGCCGAGTTCGAGAAGGGCTTCGACGGCTACGGCCAGCTGGAACAGAGCGGCCCTTCCGGATACGTGGCGGACCCCCTCGGCCCCGGCGCGACCGCCCGCTACGAGGACGGCCTGAAGATAAACGTCAGCCGACCGCGCGCAGAGCCCGACGGCACCTACAGCCTCACCGTGACCTACGAGAACGACACCGACGAAAAGCTCCGCCCCGGCGGGGAGTCGTCCGACGCCAGCGTGTCGGATTCAGGCTCCGCACCCCTGGTCGTCCGTGCGGGCAAGTCGCTCGACGACTACGCCTCCGGGTACGGCCTGACCTGGCTGAACTGGCGGGAGTCCGCCGCCGCCCTCATGCCACCCCTGAGCACGGACAAGAAGCGCACCGTTCCTGTCCGCATCAAGCCGAGCAGGAAGGGAATCCCGGTCACCGTGGAAGTGGCCCCGCCGAGCGCAGGCTTCCGGGAAACGGCGTACTTCCAGCTCACTCTGGACTGACTGACTGACTGACTGACTGACTGACCGACCGACCGACGGGCCGGACGGGGACGGCGGCCCCTTACGGATCGGGGTGTTCCAGGCGTCGCCCCCGGCCAACGCGCCGGGACGGTGATCAGACACGCCACTCCATTGAGGCCCATGGCAACAGACCAGCATCCGGATGTCGCCGTCAGCAGCGGCGTCGAGATACCCGTCCCCGCAGAGGGCGAACTGTGGGCCGTGGGCGCGGTGATTCTCGACCGGCACGGCCGGGCCTTCGCCCAGAAGCGCAGCCCGGACCGACGCCTCTTCCCGGACTGCTGGGACATCGTGGGCGGACACGTCGAGCCCGGCGAGACCCTGCTGGACACGCTCGCGCGGGAGATCCTCGAAGAGACGGGCTGGCGCCTGCGCCGGGTACGCCGCCTGCTCGGCATCACCACGTGGACCGGCGACGACGGTCACGGGGTACGGCACGAGGCCGACTACCTCGTCGAAGTCGACGGCGACCTGGACCACCCCGCCTTGGAATCGTCCAAGCACCCCACGTACGACTGGTTCGGCCCCGAAGACCTGCCCCGCCTCAAGGAGAACCGCTCTCCGGGGGAGTTCCTCATCCACGACCTGATCGTCGCAGCCCTGCAAGGGCGCCCGGCCACCCCCTAGCGGTCAAGGGCGGCTCCTCCGTCGAGGACGCGCAACGCAGTGCGCGCCGCCTCTCCGCCGTCCGTCCGCGCCAGCGCCTCCAGGGCCCGCCGGTCGTCATGCGAGCACGCTGCACGCAGCTCGCGGGTGAGGTCGAAGCGAGCTCCTGGACGACCCGGTCCGCGATCGTGACCGCGTCCGCCACGGCCGCCGGGTCAGCGGCGATTTCCGGCCCGAGCAGGAACAGTCCTCCGTCGTTGGCTCCGTGGACCAGCGAGAGCGCGACCAGCTCCCAACGGGCTGCGCTGTTTTCCGGGTTCCGTGCCAGTCGCCCGGTGACGTACCTGTACAGGTCGAGGACCGTCGCTCGGTCACTCGACCAGCAACGCCGGAACGCGTCGTCACGCGGCAGTGCTTGCAGCGCTGCCACGGCGGCCTTCAGGACAAGTGCCATGCGAGCGGCGAAGTGGGGGTGGCCTTCCCGGCCAGCAGCTCGAACACGCGGTCCGTTGCTGGCGAGCGTTCGTGGGCCGTCCGGGACGGCCGCTCTACCTGCCCGAACCGCACCTGCCGGGCCACGACATCTGGGACGACCGGCTCCTGATAGAACGAGCAATCGGCGCTCTCGACAGGCGAGCGGCCCGGGAAATCGCGTCGGCTGTCAAAGAAGCGGACGCCGACTTCCTGACACGCACCCTGCCCGCCCCCAACGCCCCACCCGCCTGGCCATGGTGGCGCCGCAGATGCCGCGACCTGGGCGACATCGTGCTCGTCCCTCACAACTGCGTGATCGGCCGAACGCGCCAGGCCAGGGCGCTGGGCATTCTTACCGCATGGGTGGGGTCTTGCGAGCTGAGCCGGTGTGGATGGAGACGTTCACGGGCTTGGGCATCGCGTTGGCCAGATGCTGAGGAACACAGAGAAGTCGCGCAAGTTGCGCAACGGGAACCAGTGTGTCCCTGTTCGTACGCTTCTGCGCATGTGCCAGCGTAAGGCGGTGCGGAATGCAGAAACCCCCTCGGCCTACGCCGTCGTAGTGCAGACGCGCGAACGGCACGTACGGGACCCTTGAACCTCAGCCAGGGTGCCGGACGACATCTTTTTCGGCGTGTACGCGAAGGAGTACGGCGCGGCCGCGCCGGCGGAAGGGGTCCTGGTACGGACGCACGGTCGGGTGGGCCCCGCCCGGTCGCCGGGTCTGCCTGCGTCACGCTGGTTGTGATGCGCCGGCCACGAGCTCCGCCGACAATGGTGGAACCAGGGCTGTGAAGGTCAGCCCACCCATCCGAGGGTGGACCCATGAACCGCAGACTATGTCTGGCTCTCCTGACACCACCGCTCGCCGCGTCGCTCGCACTTGGCACGGCCGCCGGCGCTCACGGAATGAGTGAAAGGGCTCCCGAGACCGCCACCGTCGTCCCGACGGCGGTTTGCGCGGTGGTGCGGAACACCGATGCCGCAGGTGCAGCCACCTTCTCGCTCATGGGCGAGGGGTTCAAGGAGGGGCAGAAGGTTTCGTTCATCGGACCGAGCAACGCCGGAAGTGGCCTCATCGTGGACGCCGACGGCGCTTTTGTCGTGCCCATCACCAAGGAGGGCCAGTACCACATCTCGGTGGACGACGGTGAGAGCACCGTCAAGTGCGCCAAGGCCAAGAGCCAGCAGTCTCAGAAGGACGAGGAGAGGGCCAAGGGCTACGCCGACGGCTACAAGGCGACCAAGGCCAACTGCCAGGCCAAGCAGCCGCAGGGAATCGCACCCCGCACCGAGACCTACAACAAGGCCTGGAATGACGGAGCCGCCGAGGCGGCCCGCCAGTTCTGCTGAGGAGGCGACCCGGCCCGGCGCCGCTCACTCCAGGTGGTGCGTCCAGCGGTAGGCCCGCCAGCGTTCCATGATTCCGAGCATCTCGTGCGGGAGGAACGCGAAGAAGGCCGGGATCTCCGCGATCCGCGCCCCGCCGGGGTGTCGGTGCCGGGGCCGGCAGCGCTCTCCAGCAGCGTCTTCTCCCGCAGGGTCAGGACCCGGTCCCGGCGGTGAAGGCGTCGTGCCAGAGCTCGTTGTCCATGACCTACCGGTCGCGCCGGGAGCCCGGCCCGCGCTCGCGGCGCGCAACCACACCTGACTGGGCCCCCGCACCCGCGGTTCAGTGCTCGCAGAGCGAGAACTCCCTTTCGTAGAGCTGCTCGTTGTGTTCGTCGACGAAGAACTTCCTTTCCTTCATGAGTTCCTCGCGGTACGTCCTGGCCTGCTCGAGTGTCATGGTCGATGTGTCGGACCAGGGCTGCTGCGGCGGTACGTCGGAGGTCGAGACGATCTGCTCCGCCGGGTCGACCAGGAAGAACGCGAGGATCTTGCGGTGTCCCGGGCGGGTGGGGTCCGCGAGGCGGAAGGCGTCCACGCGGTGCTGCAGGACGTTGGGGAACGCCAGGCAGCGGCCCGCCGGGGTCGGTACCGAGCCCAGCACCTGGTTCAGCGCGTCTTCGTCCTGAAGGCCATAGACCTCGCGCAGCCCGGCGTCGTCGTTCTGTTCGTAGTGCGGGTCGTCGAGTGCGGCCCGGAATCCCAGCCGGCTCTCGGTGATGTTCTCGCTGTCCCAGTAGTAGATGCCGGTCGAGACGATCCGCTCGTTCAGCATGCCCTCGACGTGCCAGGAGCCGCCGGGGTATTCGGGCTTGTCCGGGGTGAGGTGAACGGTGGCGAGCTTGACGATGACCTGGAGCCGGCGGCCGCGCAGGTCGACCCGGGCGGAGGCGTCGGGCAGTGCAGGCGGGCTGAAGGCCGGGGCGTCCGGGACGATCGGGCGGCGGTTCTCCCACCAGGCCTCGTAGGCCTCTTCCCAGGCTGCGCGGGCATCCATGTAGGTCGCGTTGTCACTGTAGGACGACTGGCGCGGATACTCCGGTTCCGAGTCGTACCAGCCGTAGGGATCGGCCTCGATCCGCAGGGGCCGGGAGTGCCGCAGATCGGTGAGCACGTTCTCGAACAGCGGGCGCAGGCGCGCGAACACGTCCGGCAGGACGGACGCCAGTGCACGATGCGCCTCGGGGTGGACGTTGTTGACGTACGAGCGGAAGGTGACGGCCCCGTCGTCACTGACGTCGACGTCCGTGGGCAGCCACTGGAACCTCTCCGAGAACTCGTACTTCGAGTAGTGGTTCGTCGGGTTCTGCCAGGCCCGCTCGGGACCTCCGCTCACCTCCCTCACCAGGCAGAACAGTGAGGGGTGCACGAGATCCAACACCTGGCCGCCGGATCCGGGATGCCAGTCCCGCTCCGCTTCGGGGACCTCTTCCAGGACCCGGACCGCCTCCCGCAATCGGGACCTGAGCTGCTCGTCGACGAGGGTGTCCGAATGCCAGACCCCGTCGACCGCGGACACCTCGATGCCGGTGCGCGCGTCCCGCAACTCGGCGTAATGCCCCAGCTCGGCGAGAACGTAGCGCACCTGCGCTTCGGTCAGGCCCTGCGCCACAGCTTCCCGCGTCCACCTGGCGACGATGTCGGCGTCGTTCATCTTGTCGAACCACGCGGGCTTGGCGCGCAGGTGCGAGCTGCACTGCATCATCTGCAGCTCCCGCAGCGTGCGGGGCGTCGCGAACGCCGGGGAACGGGAGGTCTGGAAAGGCAGCGGGAAGGCGGACAGGCCGGTCACTTCTGGTGGTCCTCACGATCGGTTTGCGGTGCCCGGAAGAATAGCCCGGCCCACTGACACCACAGCCGCGGCCCCCGAGCTGAAACGACCTTCGCGGTCGCCCCCGCCCCGGTGCCGGACACCGTGGGATGTCCGGCCCCCGGGACCGCGCGGGCGAGGCGTTGGTGCCGCTGAGGCAAGAGTGGACCCAGCAGGCGGCAGCCACCAGGCTCTCCAAGCACGCACGGGTCTCGGGCCGGCCCCGGCCCGGCCTTTCAGGCCCCCGGCCCGGGTTGACCCACAGCCCTTCGGCGGGGATGGCCGCCAGGCGATGCGCAGCAGACGGGCCACCCGGATGGACTGCGCCGACTCGCGCCGGGCGGGCGCTCGCGACGACCAGGGGGCTGTCCGCGTTGATGCCTGCACGTTCGGCGAGGAACTGTGGTTCCACCTCCCGCCCCCTTCCCACCC
>NZ_JARAYQ010000108.1:0-26172 GCF_033794505.1 Streptomyces sp. MB09-01
TCACTGCCCTCCCGCCGCTTCCCCTCAGCCGGCCTCCGGATCGCGCGTGTCCACGATCCGCGTGGTCTCGTGCTCCGGGTCGGGCTCCGGACGGCTCCCCACCGCCCCGTCGGCCGGTGACGGCGCCGGGGGTACGCCGGTGCCCGCCTGCGTCGGTGTGGGCACGGGTGGGGGCGGCGGACCGGGCGAGGCCCCCGGTGCCGCCACGACCGCGAAGGTCGTCAGGCGGCTCTCGTCGCCGTACAGCCACTTCCCCGCCGTCACGTCGTAGACCCAGACCGCCTCCCCGTCCACGACGACCCCGGCCCGCAGCCCCCGTACGGTCCGGCGGAAGGAGTCGGCGTCCGTCCGCCCCGAGGCGAGCTCGTCCACGGCGCGCCGGTAGCGCTCCAGGGCCTCGGCGGCGCGCGTGAGCAGCGGTCGCGCGTCCTCCGTACGGGCGAGCGGCCGGTCGGCCGTCGGCGGGGGCTGCGGCACCGACACCAGGAGCCGGCCGTCCACCCAGGCGGACCAGCCGTTGGCGCACAGGACCTCGCCCCAGTCGCCGCGCCGGGACAGCAGCTGTACCGGGAGGAAGCCGTCGAGCGGCACCGTGGGGCGGGAGACATCGGGGCTCTCCCAGGCAGGAAGGCCCTCCTGCGGGACGATGTGGGTGGGCCGGAAGTCCTGGACCGGACCGGGGCTGGTCATGGGCGGCTACTTCCTCATGACCGCGGGCTCGTTGCGGCGCAGCATCCGGGCCAGCAGCACGGTGAACAGCACGGACAGGGCGAGAAGCATCCCGACTTCGAGGAGCCACAGGCTCGCCTTGTGATCGAACAGCGGGTCCTGGGTGATCTTGAGGGGCACGATCGCGCCGAGGTCGGTGGTGGTGCCCATCGCGCCCATCGCCCACCGGGCCGGCACGAACCAGGCCAGCTGTTCGAGGACGGGGACGCCGTTGAGTTTCAGCAGGGCGCCGCAGAAGGCGGACTGGACGATGGTGAGGAGGACCAGCAGCGGCATGGTGGCCTCCTCCTTGGTCACCAGGGCGGAGATCATCAGGCCGAGCAGCATCGAGGTGAACGACAGCAGGGCGACGGCGAGGGCGATCTCGATCAGCGGCGGCAGGAAGATCCCCTTGCCGCCAGGGGAGTTGGTGTCGACCCCGGCGAGGCCGACCACGGTGAGGACCACGGCCTGGGCGATGGTGAGCGCGCCGAGGACCACCACCTTGGACATCAGGTAGGCCGACCGGGACAGGCCGACGGCGCGCTCGCGCTGGTAGATGACGCGTTCCTTGACGAGTTCGCGCACCGCGTTGGCGGCGCCGGTCAGGACACCGCCCAGGACCAGGATGAACAGCGCGTTCAGGCCCGTCTCGGCCGTGAGGGCGCTGCCGGCCAGCGCACGGGCCAGGACGCCCATGACGAACGGCAGCCCGATCATGATGGCCAGGAAGGTGCGGTCGGCGCCGAGCACGGCGGTGTACCGGCGGATCAGGGTGGAGAGCTGGGAGCCCCAGCTCTGGGCCTTGGGCGGCGGCTGCGGCACGGCGCCGGAAGTCCGTGCCGCCTCCCCCGCGGGCGGGGGAGGGGTCCTTCCGGCGGAGACCTCGACGTAGCGGCTCTGCAGCGGCGAGGCCCGGTACTGTCCGGCCCAGTCGCGGTCCTGCTCGTTCTCGAACGCCTCGTAGGCCTCGGGCCACTGCTCGAAGCCGAAGAATCCGAGGGCCTCCTCCGGAGGGCCGTAGTACGCGGTGCGTCCGCCGGGCGCGAGGATCAGGAGGCGGTCGCAGACTTCGAGGTTGAGCACGCTGTGGGTGACGACGATGACCGTGCGGCCGTCGTCCGCGAGGCCGCGCAGCATGTGCATCACCGAGCGGTCCATGCCGGGGTCGAGGCCGGAGGTGGGCTCGTCCAGGAAGAGCAGGGAGGGCTTGGTGAGCAGCTCCAGGGCGACGGACACGCGTTTGCGCTGGCCGCCGGAGAGGCTGTGGATGGGCTGGTCGGCACGCTGCTGGAGGCCGAGTTCGCCGATCACCTCCTCCACCCGGGCCTGGCGTTCGGCCTTGGCCGTGTCCTGCGGGAAGCGCAGTTCGGCGGCGTAGCCGAGCGCGCGCCGCACGGTGAGCTGGGAGTGCAGGATGTCGTCCTGGGGGACGAGCCCGATGCGGCGGCGCAGTTCGGCGTAGTCGCGGTAGAGGTCGCGTCCGTCGTACAGGACGGTGCCCTGGTCGGCGGGGCGCAGCCCGGTGAGCGCGCCGAGCAGCGTGGATTTGCCGGCCCCGCTCGGGCCGACGACGGCGAGCAGGCACTTGGCCCCCACGGGAAAGGAGACCCGGTCGAGGAGGATCTTGCGGCCCTTGTCGACGGCGACGGTGAGGCCCTGGACGTCGAGCGAGACCTCGCCCGTGTCCACGAACTCCTGGAGGTGGTCGCCGACGAGGCAGAAGGCCGAGTGTCCGATGCCGACGATGTCGCCCTGGGCGAGGGGTGCGGCCCTGCGGTCGAGGCGGGCGCCGTTGAGGTAGGTGCCGTTGTGGCTGCCGAGGTCGGCGATCTCGTAGGTGCCGTCGGCGAGGGCACGGAGTTCGGCGTGCCGGCGGGAGACGGTGAGGTCGTCGATGACGAGGTCGTTCCCGGGGTCGCGGCCGATGCGCACGGCGGTACGGGCGGGGAGCGGACGTACGGTCGTCGGCCGTTGGAAGGTACGGGACACCGAGGCGACCCGGGACGGCCGGACGCCGGCAGCGGCGTCCGGCGCGGCGGAGGAGGGCGGTGGCGGAGGCGGAGCCGGAGGGGGCGGCGGCGGAACGACGAGGACGGCGCCCGGGCCGTCCTCCGCGTCGCCGAAGCGCAGCCGGCTCCCGGCGCCGACGCTCCGCTCGTGGACGCGCCGGCCGTCCGCCCAGGTCCCGTTGGTGCTGTGCTCGTCCTCCACCGTCCAGTGGTCGCCGTCCGGGCGCAGGACCGCGTGGCGCCAAGAGACGCGGGCGTCCGCCAGGCAGATCTCGCAGAGCGGGTCCCTCCCCACGCGGTACGTCCGGCACGGGCTCATCGCGATCGAGCCCGTGTCGGTCACCAGGACGAGCTCGGGTGCGGTCGGCACACCGGGACGCTGGACCATGAGCAGATTTTCCCACGAACCCGCCCGCCCGGCAGCGGTCAGGCATCACCGCAGGTCAGAGGCCTCTTATGGGTAATGACAACGGTCCCCGTTGCAGCCTTTGCCCATCTCGCCGGGGTGCGCTTCACTTCACGCGACGGATCCGAACACACGGGTGCCGCGATGAGACGGGGGACGCCATGAGTGGGCACGACCACGCGCACGACGACCACGACCACGGGCACGGGAACGGACACGCGGGACACAGCCACGGCGTGTCCGCCGACGCCGACCGCCGCTGGCTGGCGATCGCGCTCGCCCTGATCGGCGGGTTCATGGCCGTCGAGGTCGTCGTCGGCGTCATGGCCAACTCCCTGGCCCTGATCTCGGACGCGGCCCACATGCTCACCGATGCCGTCTCGATCGTCCTGGCGCTGATCGCCATGCGGCTGGCCGCGCGGCCCGCCCGCGGCGGCTTCACGTACGGCCTCAAGCGGGCGGAGATACTCTCCGCCCAGGCCAACGGCCTGACGCTGATCCTGCTCGGGCTCTGGCTGGCGTACGAGGCGGTGCGTCGGCTCATGGACCCGCCGCCGGTGGAAGGCGGTCTGGTGGTGGTGACGGCGCTCGCCGGCATCGCCGTCAACGTGGCCGCGGCCTGGTGCATCTCCCGGGCCAACCGTTCCACGCTCGTCGTCGAAGGCGCCTACCAGCACATCCTGAACGACCTCTTCGCCTTCATCGGGACCGCCGTCGCCGGCGTGATCGTGCTGACCACCGGCTTCCGGCAGGCGGACGCGATCGCCACACTGGTCGTGGTGATGCTGATGCTCAAGGCGGGCTACGGGCTGATCCGCGAGTCCGGCCGGATACTCCTGGAGGCCGCTCCCGCCCATGTGGACCCGGACGCGGTCGGCGACCGCCTCGTCGGGCACCCGCCCGTCACCGAGGTGCACGACCTGCACATCTGGACCATCACCTCGGGGCAGGCGGCGCTCTCCGCGCACGTGCTGGTGGAGCCGGCGGGCGACTGCCACGCCGTACGCCGGGACCTGGAGGGGATGCTGGCCAAGGAGTACGGGATCACGCACACCACCCTCCAGGTGGACCACGCGCAGGATTCCCTCCTCACGGTGGGCCGCGCGGGCGAGGGTCCGTCCGGCGCCCACTGTGCGGACGCGCACGGGCCGGTCCACCGGCAGGGCCCGCACGCCCACTGACCGCGTGTCCCTGCCCCCGGAGCACTGACCCGCGCCCGTACGGGGCATGGATGGATCCATGACGCACAAGCGCAGTGCCGGACTGCTCCTGTTCCGGCGGACCGGCGGTGCGCCGGAACAGCAGCAGTCGGGGGTCGAGGTCCTGCTCGGACACATGGGCGGCCCGCTGTGGACCGGCCGGGAGGCCGGGGGCTGGGCCATCCCGAAGGGCGAGTACGGGCCGGAGGAGACACCGCGGGACGCGGCCCGCCGGGAGTTCACCGAGGAGATCGGGCTGCCACCGCCGGAGGGCGACTACCTGTCGCTGGGCGAGGTGCGGCTGACCAGCGGGAAGCTGGTGACCATCTGGGCGGTGGAGGCGGACCTCGACCCGGAGCTGATGGTGCCCGGGACCTTCACCATGGAGTGGCCCCCGCACTCGGGGAACGTACAGGAGTTCCCGGAGCTGGACCGGGTGGCGTGGTGTGCTCCGCCGCTGGCCGAAAAGATGCTGATTAAGTCTCAGCTTCCTTTCCTGGAGCGGCTGTTGGTGCTTCTGGAGGGCCTCGAGAGCTGACTCGTACTTGCGCTTGCCAACACGCCCACCTGCATGGACATTGCACATATGACGAACGTCGTGCTGGTGGGAACCCTGGACACCAAGGGTGTGGAGTACGGCTGGCTGCGCGAGAGGCTGCTGTGCGCCGGCGTCGAAGTGGTACTGGTCGATACAGGAATCATGGGCGAACCCCGGGTGCCCGCCGATGTGCCGCGCGACGCGGTCGCCCGGGCGGCCGGAGCGGAACTGCCGGAACTGCGCGCGGCCGCCGACCGGGGCGCGGCCGTGGCCACGATGGCCCGCGGCGCGGAGGCGACGCTCTTACGCCTGCACGCCGAGGGCCGGCTGCACGGGGTGCTCGCGATCGGCGGCAGCGGCGGCACCTCCATCGCCACCCGGGCGATGCGCGCCCTGCCGCTGGGCGTACCGAAACTGATGGTCTCGTCCATGGGGTCCGGTGACGTCAGCCCGTACGTCGGCTCCTCGGACATCACGATGATGTACAGCGTGGTGGACCTCGCCGGGATCAACAGCGTCTCCGGACCGGTCCTGGCGAACGCCGTCGAGGCGATCGCCGGGATGGCCAGGGCCTACGCCCGCGCCTCCCTGGAGCGCCGCCCGCCCCGGCTGGGAGCGGGCGCCCGCCCGCTGATCGCGGCGAGCATGGCGGGCGTGACCACGGCCGGTGTGGACGCGGCCCGCGAGCGGCTGACGGACCTGGGCTACGAGGTGCTGGTCTTCCACGTCAGCGGCACCGGCGGCCGCACCCTGGAGACCCTGGCCGGCCAGGGGATCTTCGCGGGCGTCCTCGACCTCACCCTCAGCGAGCTGGCCGACGACCTGTGCGGGGGCATCCTCACGGCGGGCCCGGACCGGCTCAGCGCGGCCGGGCGGGCCGGAATCCCGCAGGTGGTGAGCCTGGGGGCGCTGGACATGGTCAAGTTCGGCCCGCTGGAGAGCCTGCCCCAGCGGGTCCTGGACCGGGGGGTCCACGTCCACAACCCGTCCATCACGGTGATCCGGACGAACGAGGCGGAATGCGCGGAGCTCGGCCGCCGGGTCGCCGTCAAAGTCCGCGCCGCGACCGGCCCCACGGCCGTCTGCGTCCCGCTCCGCGGACTCTCCACGCTCGGATCGCCGGGCGGCCCGTACCATGACCCCGGCGCGGACCGGGCTCTGTTCTCGGCGCTGCGCGACGGCTTGCGGGGCAGCGCCGCCCGGCTCTACGACTACGACACGCACATCAACGACCCGGCCTTCGGACGGGCGGCCGCCGACCGGTTGCACGACATGATCGGCGCGATGGCGGCCGCGGCCTGAGGGCCGCAGCCTGAGACACCCCGCACGGTCGGGAACCGGCCGTGCCGCAAACCGTGTCCCAGGGGGTGGCCGGTCGCCGACCGGCCACCGGGACACGGCACGGCACGGCGGACAGCCGGACAGGGGGCGGGAACGATGAACGACACGCGGGCGGCATGGTCGGTCCCCGGTTACACGGAGGTCCGGGAACTCGGCGCGGGGGGCAGCGGCCGCGTGGTGCTCGCCGTCCACGACGCCACGGGCACGGCGGTCGCGGTCAAGTACCTCAGCGACCGGCTGCGCCAGGACCCCGCGTTCGTCGGGGAGTTCCGGGCCGAGGCCCGCCTCCTGGGCGGGCTCGGGACCCCGTACGTGGTGAGGCTCTACGAGTACGTGGAATCGCCCGGCGGCGCGGCCATCGTGATGGAACTCGTCGACGGCATCTCCCTGCGCGCGCTGCTCAAGCAGTCCGGGCAGGCCGACGCCGAGGCCGCGCTGGTCGTTCTCAAGGGATCGCTGCTCGGGCTCGCGGCGGCGCACCGGGCCGGCGTCGTCCACCGGGACTACAAGCCGGAGAACGTCCTGGTCGCGGCCGACGGCTCGTCGAAGCTCGTGGACTTCGGGATCGCGGCGAACCGCGGCACCACGCCCGGCGTGGCCGGCACCCCCGCCTACATGGCCCCCGAGCAGTGGCAGGGCCGGCCGGCCTCGCCCGCGGCCGACGTGTACGCGGCGACGGCGACCTTCTTCGAGTGCCTGACCGGGCGCAAGCCGTACGACGGGGAGAACTTCGCGGAGCTCGCCGTCCAGCACATAGAGGCGCCCGTACCGGAGACCGAGGCCCCGGAGCCCGTACGGCCGCTGATCCGGCGCGGCCTCGCCAAGCAGCCCGAACAGCGCCCGGAGAACGCCGAGGCGTTCGTCGCGGAGCTGGAGGGCGTGGCGCTGGCCGCGTACGGGCCCGAGTGGGAGGAGCGTGGGCAGCGCAAGCTGGCGGCGCTGACCGCGCTGCTGCCGCTGCTGTTCCCCTCGGCGGGCGCCCCGGCGGCGGGCACCACCGCGGTGGCCACGACCACCCTGAGCAGCGGCTCGGGCTGGGCGCCCGGCCGCAGCGGCTGGCTCGCGGCGGGGATCGCGCTGGTCCTGGGGGCGGTGGTGGTGCTGACCACGGACGCGGTCGGCGCGGCCCCGAGCCGGGCATCGGCGTTGAGCGCCTTCGCCACGACGAGCGCGGCCCCGCCCGGATCGGCCTCCCCGACCCCGAGCCCGACGGCCTCCGCTTCCGCTTCGCCGACTCCGAGCCCCTCGGCGTCGGCGAGCCCTTCGCCGTCCGCCTCCGCGTCCGCGTCGCCGTCCGCATCGCCCTCGAACACGCACGCGCCGAGCCCCACCCCGAAGCCCACGGTGAGCTGGTCGCCCACGCCGACGCCGACGCCGACCCTGGTGGTCACGAAGGTCGACGTGTCGCTCAAGACCGGCGTGTACCGGGGCGACGCGACGGTCTCGGTCGCCGCCCAGGGCACCGGACCGGTCACGGTGGTGCTGGAATGGTTCCTCGGCGGTGCGCAGGGCTCCTACTCCGTCCCCGACGGCACGGAGTCGTTCACGGTCCAGGCCGGCTCGCCGGTCACCGTGGTCAAGTCCCACACCTTCACACGCGACCGCGGCTGCTACGGAGGCGTGCGGGTGACCACCAAGCCGGCCGCCGGGAACAAGTCCGCGTCGGCCTCGCAGTACCTCCTCCGCTGCCAGGACGTGCCCCGATGACCGGTCCCCGCGCCCCCGAGGGCGACGACTACAGCGCCACCGTCCTCGGGAGCCACTGGTTCTCCGGTCCCCCGGTGGCTCCGGTGGCCCCGGAGGTGGCCCCCGACCGGGTCGAGGGATCCGTGCTCCGGTTCGGGCCCGGGGTGACCGCGGCCATCCCCGCGCCGTTCCCCCTGGTGGTGGCCGCCGTTGCCGCGCCCCGGCGCCGCCGGCTCGCCGGTCTGCGCCGGTACGCCCTCGCCGCGGTCGTGCTGACCGCCGTCCTCGCGTACCTCGGGTGGCAGCGGTTCGGGCCCGACATCGAGGTCCGGGACGTGGCCGTGACCACCGGTCCCCAGGGCCCGTCCTGTGACGCGACGGCCGACGTGGTGGCCGTCGTCGGGACCAACGGGCGCCCGGGGACCCTCACCTACCGCTGGGTCCGCAGCGACGGCACGCGGTCGGAGGAGCTGACCGAACGGGTGCCGCGCGGGCAGCGGGAGGCCCGGCTGCACCTGCTGTGGAGCTTCCGGGGCACGGGGAACTACCCCGCGCGGGCCGAGCTGCAGCTGCTGTCCCCGGGGCAGCGCACGGCCGCGGTGGACTTCACGTACCGCTGCTCCCCGTAGCGGGCAGCCGGATGACGGCGAGCCCGCCGTCGAGGTCCACGCGGCGGCGCGCCGTCCTCCTCGTCGTCGCGCAGGACGAGGGCGCTCTGCCGTTCCTTGAGCTCGTTCTGCCTGCCCGGCGAGAAACTGGCGTGCCACTGCTCGAAGCCGGTGGCGGAGATCTGCCCCTGCCGACCGTTCCAGCGCCAGGGCAGCAGGCCCGCGCGTTCCAGCGCCATGTCGAGGAAGGCCATGGCGGTGAGCAGCAGAGCCAGCCCCGGAAGGGTCATGAAGATGACGAAGCCCATGGCCCGACGTTAGCCGACCCGGCGGTTCGGCCGTTCGGCCCAGGGGACCGTGGCCGTCCGGCGAGGCGCGGGGGCTATGCCCCTGGTCCTCTGGAAGACGTTGACGAGGGTTCAGGGATGCCCTCGGGCACCGCTGCGTGTCGCGTTCCAGCCGGCGAACACCCCCACCGGAACGTGGCCGTCCCGCGCGGATGCCGAGTCCGCGCGGGAGGCCCGCGGCCGCTTCGGGGAGTGGCCGCGGGCCGTTCCGCGTTCCCTCCCCCGCCGCAACCGGGGGACGGAAGTCCATGGGGCGTGGCGCGGGTCAGAACCGGGCGTGCGCCGTGATGTCCGCCTCGAACTCGCCCGTCATCGCCGGGGTCACCGTCGGCCGGCACTGCCGGACCGCCGCCAGGTAGTCCTCCGTGGTCGCGCCCAGTTGCGCGGCGGCCGCGCCCCGCGCGCCCACCGCCTCCAAGTCGCGCTCGAAGGACACCTGCGCCGCGATCCGGGCCGCGTGCTCGATGTCGGCCGGCGTGAACAGCTCCGTCGCCGCGACCAGGGCCGCCACGTCGACGTCCGCGCGCCCCGCCGTGTAGCGGGACCAGATCGCGGCGCGCGCCCCGGCGTCCGGGGTGCCGATCGGGATCAGGTAGTCGAAGCGCCCGGGCCGCAGGAAGGCCGGGTCGAGGGAGCGGATGGAGTTGGTGGCGCACACCAGCAGCCGTTCGTCGCCCTCCCGGAAGCCCGGTATCAGCTTGAGCAGCTCGTTCGTCACGCCGTGGATCCCGCCCGGCTGCGCGGGCTCGGTGCGCACCGGTGCGATCTCCTCCACCTCGTCGATGAAGACGAGTACGCGCTCCAGCTCGGCGATCCGGGCGAAGGCGTCGCGCAGCGCGGCGGCCAGGTTGCCCTCGTCGGCGAGGCGGGAGGGCAGCAGTTCCACGAAGGGCCAGCCGAGCCGGGAGGCGATGGCCCGGGCAAAGGTGGTCTTGCCGGTGCCGGGCGGGCCGAAGAGGGTGATCGCGCGCGGCGGACGAACCCCGTGCGAGGCGGCCCGCTCGGGCTCGGCGAGCGGCAGCACCACGCGCCGCTCGATGAGGTCCTTCTCCTTCTCCATGCCGGCGACCTTCGCCCACAGGTCGTTGGGGAGGAAGCGGCCGCCGAGGTCCTCGAGGAGTCCGGCGGCCGGCCCGTGCAGGGGCTCGGTCTTCTCGAAGTAGGCGACGGCGGGCTGCCGGGTGTAGCCGGCGTTGAGCAGGCCCTCGCCGAGCAGGTCCTCCTCGGGCAGGACGTAGGCGATGCGGCCGACGCGGGCGGCGATGAGCCGTCGCTCCAACTCGACGAGCAGGGCGCTGGCCAGGCCGCGGCCGCGCCAGCCGGCGGCGATCGCGATGCGCATGACCCAGGCCCGCTCCCCGGTGACGCAGGCGAGTGCCGCGCCGATCGGGACGCCCTGGTGGACGGCGACCACGCAGGGCTGCCGGTCGGTCAGCGCACTGATGCACTCGGCGAGCGAGAACACGGACTCCTGGCCGAGTTCGGCCGTGGTGTCGATCAGGTGGACCACCGCAGCGAGATCGCTCTCGCGGTAGTCGTGGATGAGCCAGTTCACCGGGTACCGCCCCTCGTTCGTGCTCCTGCGGCGAGGCTAGGGGCGCAGTGCCGGGCGATCACGCTCCGTCGTGCACAACTGGCGGTCCGGAAACCGTCCGTGTCGTCCATAGACTGGTGCCTTCCGCCCGAACACCAGACCGAGGACCCCGGACCTTTCATGCTTTGCCACATATCCGCGGCCCGACGCGGGCGTCTCGTATGGCTCGTTCCGTTCCTGTGGACCCTGGCACTCGGCGTGTGGGGGCTCTCCCGGCAGGACAGCGTGTGGCGGGACGAGGCGGCGACCTGGCAGGTGGCGGGGCGGCCGGCGGGCGAGATCTGGCGCATGCTCGGGAACGTCGATGCCGTGCACGGGCTCTACTACCTGCTGATGCACGGCCTCTTCGAGGTCTTCGGCGCGAGTACGACGACCCTGCGGCTGCCGTCGGTGCTGGCGGTCGCCGCAGCCGCCGCGTGCGTGGCGCTGATCGGGAGCCGGCTGGCGGGCTTCTGGGCGGGGCTCGGCGGCGGGCTGGCCCTCGGTCTGCTGCCGGCCGTCCAGTTCTACTTGCAGGAGGGCCGGCCGTACGCGCTGGTCGCGGCCGGGGCCGGGCTGTCGACCCTGCTGCTGGTCTCGCTCCTGGAGAGCCGACCCGGGCGGCGGGCCTGGCCGCGCTGGACGGCGTACGGGGTCACGGTGCTGGCGTGCGCCCTGCTGAACTGGCTGTCCCTGCTGATCCTGCCCGCGCACGCGGCGACCCTGTGGTGGGTGCGGGCCGGGCGCGGTGTCCTGCTGCGCTGGGCGGCGTACGGCGCGGGCGCGGCGGCGGGGGCGCTGCCGCTGATCCTGTTCAGCCGGGGCCAGTCCGACCAGGTGTCCTGGATACCGCCGCTGACGTGGCACATGCTGATCGGCCCGGGGATCCTCCTCGCCGTCGGCGGGCTCGGCGCATGGGCGGACCGGCCCGACCGCAAGGGCCTCTCGGCGGCGGCGGTGGGTCTGCCGCTGCTGGCGGTGCCTCAGCTCGGGCTGATCGGGCTGTCGCTGCTCCAGCCGCTGTTCCTGGACCGGTACGTGCTGTTCTCCATGGCGGGTCTGGCCCTGCTGATCGGCGCTGCCCTGGGCGCGGCCGTACGGGTGTGCTCGCGCCGGTTTCCGGCGGCGGCGGGCCTGCTCGTGCCGGGTGTGGTCGGGGTGGCGGTGGTGGCCCTGCTGCCGGTGGAGCTGGGCAAGCGGGCCCCGGCCAGCCGGGTCGACGACGTCCTGTCGGTGGCCGGTGAGGTGGACCGGCTGAAGCGGGACGGGGACGCGGTGCTGTTCGTCCCGGCCGCGCGGCGGGACACCGCACTGGTCTCCCCCGGCGCCTTCACGGGCCTGATCGACCTGGCACTGGCCCGGACCCCGGTCGCCTCCGCCACCCTCAAGGGCGAGGAGGCGGAACCGGCACGGATCCGGGCGGGGCTGCTCGGGCAGCGGCGGGTGCTGCTGGTGACGGACGCGGCGAAGGTCGCGAAGCCCCCGTCGGCGGAGCGCGACAAGGCGAAGACCGCGGTCCTGCGCGAGCACTTCACGGTGGTGGAGGACCGACAGGTGCGGGGCCGCCGGGTGACGGTCTACGAGCGCCGCGGCTAGGTCGGCCGAGGCGCTCGCCGCCCGCCGAGGCGTACGGCTCGAAACAGCCTGGGGGCGCCGGACGGTCCGTCCGTCACCGATCGCTTCCGCGGTGCGTCCTTCGGGAGCCTGCGCGAACGCGAAGCCGTCGTTCCTCCTCACGGTGGCCGTGTTGACCACGGTGGCGGTGTTGCCGTTGCCGAGGAGGGTCTGCGCGAGGCCGGCGTCACCCTTCGCGGTGGCCGTGTTGTCGTTGCCGAAGGCTGCGATGGCTTCGCTTCCGTCTCCTTGCTACGGAGGCGGTGTTGTGGTCGCCGATGCCTGCGGCAGCGCTGCTGTTCTCGCCCCTCACGGTCACCGTGTCGTGGTCACCTTCCACGGCCAATGCGTCGCTGTCGTCACCAGTGACGGTGACGGTGTTCCTGTTGCCGTCGAGTGTGCGGCCCCTGCTGTTCTCGCCGTCGACCTTGACCTTGTGCAGAACACCGCCGGTCGCGGAGGCGAGGCTCCCTGCACCCTTGGCGGTGGCCACCGAACCAGTGCCGGTTGCGCTGCACTCGGCGCTGCCCATCTTCGCCACCTGGCGGCCGTTGGCCGCCACACAGAAGTCGGGCGCCGCCCTGTGCCGCGGGTTGGCCGAGCGACACGGCAGCCGGGTCGGCCGTCAGCGCTCGAGGGCGGCGGCGACGCCCACGGCGGCGAGGAGCTGCAGGGGAAAGTCCGGATCGGCCTGACCGATCGCCAGCGCGAGCCACCGGTCGGAATCCGGCAGCCGCCATACCTGCATGCTCCCGGCGACGTTGCACAGGAAGACGAGCGGCTCGGGAGCCGGCTGCTGCCGGTCCGGGCCGTCGAAGCCGAGGTACGGCCACAGGTCGACCGTCTCCGGGCATCCCCACCGGGACGTCAGTCTCTTCGCCAGCGCGGCGAGATCGGCTTCAAGCTCCCGCTCGACCGCCTCGACGACCTCTTCGCTCCGGTCGTTCCAGAAGTCCCGGCTCTCCCGCAGCACGCCCAGGTGGTACCCCGGCCCTCCCCACCTGCCCGCTTCCCCCGGCCGGGCCTTCTGCTCCGGGAACGGCCGCGCGATCAGATCGTCGACGGCTGAGAGGTGGGCATCGGCAGCGCCTGCGGACAGGGAGTCATGGACCACGTACGGAGCCTAGCGCTTCGGGCCCGGGGGTCCGGGTTTCACATCGGGCCCACCGGATTCACAGGGGATTCATACGGAACATCGGGCTCCGGACACAGGTTCGGCGGGCAGGGTGGAAACATGATCCACCGCATGCTCTCCCGGCCGGCCCGGCGCATCCGTGCGCGGCGGGCATCACGGATCCTGCTCGCACTGACCGCGATGGCAGCACTGCTCGGCGTGGACGTGCCCGACGCCACGGCCGGAGCGCCGCCCGGGACCACCGCGCAGGCGGTGCCCGACTCCACGACGGGCCGGGTGGGCGCGCTCTTCGCGGACGGGCTCGACGGCGGGCACTTCTGCACCGCCGCCGTGGTGCGCAGCGACGACCGCGATGTGATCGCCACCGCCGCGCACTGCCTGGAGAGCCCGGACACCACCGTCTTCGCGCCGGGCTACCGGGACGGCGAGGCCCCGTACGGCCTCTGGAAGCTCACCGGTGTGTACCTCGCCCCGGGCTGGACGGAGGGCCAGAACCCGGACGACGACATCGCCTTCGCGACGGTGGCGCCGGTGGACGGCGCACCGACCGGGTCCGTCGAGGACCTCGTGGGCGGCTTCCCGGTCGCTGCCGAGCAGCCGGACGACGCGGCGGTGACGGTCATCGGATACCCGCGGACGCTGGAGACCCCGCTGCGCTGCGCCAACACCACCGAGCTGTTCTCCGAGACCCAGCGGCGGATCGGCTGCCCGGACCTCAGCGGCGGAACCAGCGGCAGCCCCTGGCTGGTGGACGGCGCGCTGGCCGGGGTCCTCGGCGGCTACGAGGGCGGTGGGACCGTACCGGAGGTCTCGTACAGCGCGGTGATGGGCGACCAGGCGGTGGAGCTGTACCGGGAGGCGGCCGACGCCGGGTAGTACGGACCGCAGCTAGCGGACGGCCGGGATGCGTTCCGCCTCGGGCGCGGAGGGTTGCGCGGGCAGCCGTTCGAGCGGGGGCCGGCCCGGGGTGGCCGAGCGGATGTCCTGCATTCCGCGCCGCAGCCTGTCGCGCAGGAAGCGGCCCAGCGGGCGTTCGACGAACCGGTGGATGAGCCAGGCGAGCAGCACCATGAAGGCGGTGACGCCGACGGCCAGCGGCACCGGCGCGACCTCGTGCCGGAAGTGGTGGATGAACGTCAGCCCGGCCAGCATGTGGATCAGGTAGAGCGGGTATGTGATCGCTCCTGCGTGCGGGAGCCAGCGCCACCGGATGCCGTCGAGGGCGCCGAGGGCTATCGCCGCCAGGACGGTGAAGCCGAGCAGGATGATCACGTGGGCGGGCCAGGTGGGCGTCTGCTGGGTGACGCCCCGGCCCAGGCTGGCGACCATGCGGGCCGGCACGTGGTGCTGCGCGAGGAGGAACTGGACGCCGACGACGGCCCACAGGACGGCGTTCGGCCCGAAGCGCCGGATCAGGTAGAAGGCGATTCCGGCGATGAAGTACGGGGAGGCGGAAGACGCCGCGAAGAAGGACAGCACACCGCTGTCGACGGTCGGGGCCACGACGCCCGCGAGGGTCCAGGCCCCGCAGAAGAGGACGCAGTTGCGGTAGGTCACGCCGCGCATGACGACGACGGCGAACAGGACGTAGAACTTGAGCTCGACGAAGAGGGTCCAATACGCGTCGTCGACGTGCGGGACCCCGATGCCGCCCTGGAGCATCGACAGGTTCACCAGGACGTCACTGACATCCTTGATCTGCCTCACCTCGGGCCAGTTGAACAGCACGAGGGAGGTGAAGGCGACGGCCGCCCAGTAGGCGGGGAACAGCCGGGAGACCCGGGACACCGCGAAGTCGCCCACGGACCGGCCCCAGGTGCTCATGCAGATGACGAACCCGCTGACCAGGAAGAAGATCTCGACGCCGAGCCACCCGTAGACGGCGAACCCGTGGGCAATCGGGAAGACGCCCACGGTCGGTTCGCCCCAGGCGCTGTCGAGGACCACGTAGTGGTAGAGGAGCACGGAGAGTGCGGCGAGGACCCGAACGCCGTCGAGGGCCGCCAGACGCCCGCCGGCGGCTCCGGTGCGCGTACTACCGTCGCGTACGCCACCGTCACCCATGCCACCGCCCGGTATGCCACCGGCCCGCGGGCCGCCGCCCGGCTGCGGCCCTCCGGCTGAACTGCGCGCACCCATCCCTAGACCGTCCCCCGTTGAATGTACGACTGTCCTATGAGCCGTCGGATCAGCGGAACCTTACAGCGCGCCCCGGCCGGCCCCAGGTGAGCCGGAACACACCGGCCCGTCTGCCGGACGCGCCCTATTCCGGGATCTCCACGGGCGCCGCGAACCAGGTGGGCTCCTCCCTCAGGGCCCGGTGGATCCGGTCCAGGGCGAAGGGCTCCAGCGGCGGCAGCGCGTCCACCTCGAACCAGGCCACTTCGAGGGACTCGTGATCGTTGGCCCGCGCCTCGCCGCCGGTCGCGCGGCAGCGGAAGGTGATGTCCTGGAACTGGCAGATGTCGCCGTTGGGGTAGGTGATCGGCTCCAGCATCTGGACGAGCACCACCCGCTCGGGGACGCAGCGCACCGCCGTCTCCTCGTACACCTCGCGCACGGCGGTCTCGGCGGGCTGCTCCCCCGGTTCGGCGATTCCGCCGACGACGGACCACCGCCCGGTGTCGGAGCGCCGGCCGAGCAGCACCCGGCCCCGGTCGTCGAGGACGATGGCCGTGACCCCGGGCAGCAGGAGCAGCTGGTGCCCGGCGGTGGCTCGGATGGCACGGATGAAATCGGGTGTGGTCATCCCCCGACCCTACGAGGCCGGGGCGCCGGCCCCCGCTTCAGACCGCCCGGCGGGCGCGGATCCGTCGGGTCAGGATCCAGCCGAAGCCGCCCGCGGCCAGGAGGAGCAGCGCGTACTCGGGCAGCGGTCCGACGACGGTGGCCGGGGTGCGGGTGGAGCGCAGCGGGATCTCGGCGACCAGCGCGTCCGCGGTGAACATCTTGGTCTCCGCGGTGATCCTGCCGTCGGGGCGGATGACGGCGCTGACTCCGCTGGTGACGGGGACGAGGACGGTCCGGCTGTGCTCGACGGCGCGGACCCGGTCCATGGCCAGCTGCTGGTAGGTCATCTGGGTCCGGCCGAAGGTGGCGTTGTTGCTGGGTACGGCGATCACCTGGGCGCCGTCCTGGACGGTGGAGCGGACGGCGTCGTCGAAGGCGGCCTCGAAGCAGGTGACCATGCCCACGCCGCTGCCGGCCATGTCGAAGACGCCGGGGTCCTTGCCGGGCCCGAAGTCCCGGCGCACCCGGTCCACGTCGGAGCTGAAGAGCCGGACGAAGGAGCGCATCGGGATGCGCTCGCCGAAGGGCTGGATCTTGCGCTTGTCGTAGGTCGCGGTGGGGCCTGCGACGGGGTCCCAGAGGATCATCGTGTTGCGCAGCGGGCCCGTCTCCGGGGACACGACGGCGCCGATCGCGACGGGCACGCCGATGGCCTTGACCGCCTGGTCGATGACGGCGCGGGCGTCGGGTTCGGCGTACGGGTCGAGGTCGGAGGAGTTCTCCGGCCAGACGACGAAGTCGGGCTTCGGCGCGCGGCCGGCCTTGACGTCCTCGGCGAGCTGGACGGTGCGCTTGGCGTGGTTGTCGAGGACGGCGCGGCGCTGGGAATTGAAGTCGAGGCCGAGGCGCGGCACGTTGCCCTGGATGACGGCGGCCACGACGGTGCCGTCCTCGGCCGCGTCGGAGACCAGCGGACGGGCGGCGAGGCCGGCGCCGATCGGGGCGGCGATGGTGAGCGCGGCCAGCGCGGCGGTGGTGCGGCCGGGGTGGCGGCGGGCGGTGCGCAGGGCTTCGTAGAGGCCGAATCCGCAGAGGGCCACGCCGAAGGAGAGCAGGGGCGTGCCGCCCAGGGCGGCGAGCGGGGTGAAGACGCCGTCTGCCTGTCCGAAGGCGAGCTTGCCCCAGGGGAACCCGCCGAAGGGCGCCCGGGCGCGCAGGGCCTCGCCCGCGACCCAGACGGCGGCCGCGAACAGCGGCCAGGCCGGGAGCCGGCTGACGAGGGCGATGCCGAGGCCGGTGAGACCGATCAGGAGGGCTTCGAGGCTGACCAGCGCCAGCCACGGCACCGGGCCGACCTCCTCGCCGGTCCAGGCGAGGAGCGGCAGCAGGAAGCCGAGGCCGGCGAGGAAACCGAGGCCGAAGCCGGCCCGGGCGCGGCGGCCGTGGAGGCAGCCGGCGAGCAGGGCGATGCCGAAGGGTGCCAGCCACCACAGGGGGCGGGGCGGGAAGCTGAGGTAGAGCAGCACGCCGGAGAGGACGGCGAGCACGGCGCGCACCAGCCATGCTCCCTTCCGCGGCGCGGGGGCTGAGGCCTCGGCGGGGGCGTTGCCGCAGGCCGTGGCGTGGGGCGGCGCGGCCTCGGCCGGGGCCCCGTCGGCGGGCTGCGAGGACTCGTTCCCGGCCGCGCGGGTCACACTGCTGCTCATCTGGCGGAGTGTACGTCCCCACGCCTCGGACACGGGTAAGCGCCCGGGCCGGTCCGGGCCCGTCCCGACCACCACCCAAGTGACCCCAAATGGGACAAGTCACTCATATCTCGCATTCAAGTCACCTCATTACATACGTCTCTTGAGGGTGTGTCAGTCGCAAACGCGCGGGGCATAATCGGGCCCGGTCGTCTCCTGAAGCAGTGGAGCCATCGGGACACCGACTCACCCCCCCCCCGGCGGAATTCCGCACCGGACCGACCCTCAAGGCGTTGCAGATGTCCCTGGCCAGCCGCAGCCGCCTCGCGGCCCTGCTCACCGCGCTCACGATCGGCGCCGGCGGGGTCACGACCTGGGCCTACGGATACGGGAACGCACAGGAGCCGGCGGCCCCCGAGACGGTCTTCCGCCCGAGTGTGACCGAAGGCACGGTCCTCCACGTCGTCGCCCACCCCGACGACGACCTCTTCTTCATGAACCCCGACCTGAGCCGCTCCATATCGACGGGCGTGAAGGTCGCCACCGTCTACCTGACCTCCGGCGAGTCCGACGGCAGGAACGAGGCCCACAGCCCGCACCTGGAGGACCCGGAACGCCCCGCCGACCACGCCGCCTACGCGGAGGCCCGGCAGAACGGCATCCGGGCCGCGTACGCGCAGATGGCCACCGGCAACCGCGCCAGCGCCTGGCAGCGCAAGTCCATACCCACCGCCGGCGGCGGGAGCGCCGAGGTGGACGTCCTCGTCGCCCGGCCCGAGGTCAACCTCATATGGATGCAGCTGCGCGAGGCCCGCAGCATCTCCGGCGACAATCCGGACAGCCTGCGCGGTCTGTGGGATGGCAAGGTTCCCGCCCTGGGCGCCCAGCTGACCTCCGGGACGCCGGTCAAGCCCTGGTTCTCGTACACCAAGGAACAGGCAGTGGAGGCCATCGCGGACGTCTTCGCGCGGTACCGGCCGACGACGATACGGACGCAGGACCCGACCCCCGGCCGGGCGCAGGGCGGCGGCGCCTTCCTCGACCACCAGGACCACATGTACGGGGCCCGCTTCGTGCAGGCGGCGGCCGAGCGCTACGCGAAGTCCACGGACCGCCCGCACTTCTCGGTCCAGAACTACGTGAGCTACCCCAACAGCTCCCTGCCCCCCACGCTCGACCCGCAGGCGGCCGAGGAGAAGCTCGGCTACCTCAAGACGTACGCCTGGACGGACCACCAGGACTGGTGCGGCAGCACCGCCGGATGCGGCGACCGCAAGACCGCGACGCGGCCCACCGGCGCCGGCTGGAACCAGACCATCCGCTACAGCCGGGGCGACGGCACCTCCTGGATGACCGAGGGCGCCTCCGGCCGGCTGTGGGCCTTCGCCGTCCTGGACGGCCGGATGGCGTACTGGACGCGCAGCGGCCCCGAGGCCCCCTGGCAGGGGCCCGAGTTCCTCCCCGGTTCCGGGATCGACGCGGGCGCGACGTCCGTCCGGCTGCCCGACGGCAGGATCGCGGTCTTCGGCACCCGCACCACCCTGGGCACCGCACCCCAGGAGTACGGACGCGACCTCGTGTACGCCGTCCAGACCGGGCCCGGCGGCGCCTTCGGCCCGTGGCAGTCGCTGGGCACCCCGGACACCGGCGACATATCCGTCACCTCGGCGATCAGCGCACCGGCCGTCGCCGTGGACGGCGCGGGCCGGATGACCGTCTACGTCCGCGATTCCCGGCGCACCCTGCGCGCCCGCGCGCAGGACGCCCCGGACGGCGCCTTCGGCGGGTGGCAGGCCCTGGGCGGCGCCGGCCTGCAGGGCGACCCGGTCACCGCGACCGACGCGGCCGGGCGGCGCCACGTGTACGCGGCCACGGCCCAGTCCGTGCTGGCCTGGGTCCGGCCGACGCCGGACGCCCGCTTCGGCGGCCCCTTCCCGACCGGGCTGCCGGCGACCACCGGCCCCCTGTCGGCGAGCCCGCAGGGCGACGGCGTCCGCCTCTACTTCCGCCGCCCCGGCACGGGCACCGTCGGTACGAGCCTGGCCACCGCGGACGGCCCCGCACCGACGTTCTCCCCGGTCGCCGAGGCCGGCGGCGAGGGCGGCTACGGCGCCGTCGGCGTGACGGGCGGGCTGCTCACGGGCCGCGCGGGCGGGGGCACGATCGGCGTGTCGGGCCCCGGCGACACGCCCTCCTGGTACGAGTCCCAGATGCTCTACACGGGCGCACCGGCGGCCGTGGCCGGGCCGGACGGCACGGCCCTCGCCGCGGCCCTCGGCCTGGACGCCGGCCTGCACGTCACGACGGCTCCCCCGGCCGGATCCGAGCCGCCCGGCAGCCGCCCGCCCTCCTCCCCGTGGCACCAGGCGGTCCCGCCCTCGACGGTCGTACAGGCCGGGCGCTAGACGCTGCCGTCAGCCCCGGGTGGCAGGGCCGGCCGGGGCGGGCGACGATGGCGGGCACCACGCCGGGACGCCGACGGGCAGGCCCCGACGGACTGACCCGACCGGCCGAATGACCGGCTGACCGGCTGACCGGCTGACCGCTGGTGATCGGAGCGCCCATGGCCGCTTGCTCCACCGCGCGCGGGAGCGCGGGACCGGGAAGGGTCCGCGCCGTGGCCTGCG
The DNA here is from genome assembly GCF_033794505.1 of Streptomyces sp. MB09-01. Classification (NCBI taxonomy): domain Bacteria; kingdom Bacillati; phylum Actinomycetota; class Actinomycetes; order Kitasatosporales; family Streptomycetaceae; genus Streptomyces; species Streptomyces sp. MB09-01. The sequence continues at coordinate 20,210 of NZ_JARAYQ010000108.1, forward strand.
CCGCCGTGCTGGTGGCCCTCGCCACCGGGTGCCGGAACGACACGGCGCCGGCCTGGGGGTATCCGGAGCTCGGGGCGACCCTGGGGTCGCTGTCCCGGACCCTCGAAGAGGGCTGCGCCGGGAAGGCTCCCGCGAGCTGCTCCGAAGACCTCGACCGGCTCGATGCCCTGGCGGAGCGCGCCTTCGCCGAGGTCCTCGACCACCGGCTCCTCGACGACGCGTACCTCGCGGCCAGGAACGAGGTCCGCCGGGCGAGACAGCTCCGCCTCGCGGCCGAGGCACGGGCCCGGTCCCGCCGCGATCCGCACCACCCGTCCCTCGCACGGGCGGTGGCGGCCGAACAGCTCGCCTACCTGCACCTGCTGGCCGCGCTCGAGCGGGTCCGCACCGCTCCACCGCCGGGCGACGGGACGGACCCCGTCTGAGGCGCCCCTAGGGCCGCAGGGGCGGCGTGGGCAGGGCCGTGCCGTCGAGCGCCACGAGGGCCAGGACGGCGATCGAACCCGTCCACGCGAGGGGAGCCACCGAGGCGGCCCTGCCCTCCTTGTCCACCTTCTCCGGCAGCTCGCCGAGCGAGTTCCGCTTGGCGAGGACCCAGTCGAGGACCGGTCCGGCCTTCGCCGTGTCGCCCGTGGCGGCCCATGCGAGCGCGAAGAGCGCCGTACTGGGCGTCCAGGCGTTCGCGCCCCAGGGCGCCGTGGAGTCGTTTCCGGGGGTGAGCCCCCCGTTGGGCAGGAGCAGGGCCCGGTACGTGGCGTCCAGCGCCCCGGCCAGGCCGGCGGGGGCCGTGTTGAAGGGGGGCGCCATGAACGTCACCGCGCTGTCGCGTCCGTGCCGTCCGTCGACGGTGCGCTGGTACCCGAGGGGGGCGAACCGCGCGGAGATCCCCGAGGAGAGCCGCCGCGCGGCCCGCGCCCAGCGCGCCGCGTCGTCCGGCCGGTTCGCTTCCCGGGCGAGGTCCGCGGAGGCGTTGAGCCCGGCGAGCAGCGGCGCGGCCGTGCCGATGTTCGTGGTGGTCGTCATCAGCTCCCAGTAGTCGGGGGAGGCCGGGGGCAGCCCGTCCGCCCGCAGGGAGGCCGCCGCGCGGTCGGCGGCCTTGCGGATCATCGGGTAGAGGGTGGCCAGCCGGGCGCGGCGGGTGGCCGCAGGGGCCGTCCGGTACCACTGCCAGGTGGCCCACGGGACCCAGCCGTTGGCGTCGAGCTGCCACCACCTGCCGTCGGGCGGGCCGGTGGCGTCGAGCTTCGTCCGCGCCTCCCAGGTGCCGTCCTTGCGCTGGGTCGCGGCGCTGTAGCGCAGGATCCGGTAGGCCTCCGCGTCATGGCCGGTGTGCGCGAACGCGGCGGAGGCGAAGCTGGAGTCGCGCGGCCACGAGTAGTTCCAGCCGGGGCTCCACGCCGCGGCCAGGGCGCCGTTGGGCCGGAGCAGGGCGCGCATCGCCAGGAGGGCCCGCCCGGCCGCGGCGCGCTGCGCGGGCGTCCTGCCCGGGACCCGGGCGGAGGCCAGCCAAGCGCGGCTCTGCGCGATCTGCCGCACCGCCGGCGGATGGTCGGCGGCGACCACGGCCGACTCCGTCCCTCCGGCGGGAAGGTACTTCCACCGGCCCGACGCCAGCCGCAGGACGTTGCTCCCGTCCACGTACCGCGCGCCCTCGGCGACGGACCGCGGAACGCCTTCGGCGGCGGTCGTGTTGGAGAGGAGGCCGACGGTGGGGGCGACGAGCGTCGACAGGGGCGCGTAACTGCCCGTGGGGCACAGGGGAACGGCGAAGCCCGCGAAGGCCGCCGTGGCGACCGCCCAGCAGCCGAGGACACCGGGCATCGCCACTCCCTCCGCCGGCCCCGGGTCCGCGCGGACCCGGCTTCCCCATCCTGGGAGAACCGGGCGGAGGCTGCCACGGTTCGCCCGCCGCCCGGGTGAACGAGGAGTTCCGCGGCGCGCCCGAGGGGTTCCGGGGCTTCAGGGCTCCCGAGGGGCCGGCAGGCTCCGTACCCGTCCAGGCGCACCCGGGATGCAGGTGGGGGCGGGCCGTGCACACGATGGGTGTTCCCGGGCCCCGCTGCGAAGAGCGGGCCCCGCTGCGAAGAGGTGGTGGATGAGCACTGCTGCGATAGAGGACGAGGACGTCCGGGCCCCTGATCCCGCCGTGGGCGGGGGAACGGGCCGCCGCTCCGTCCTGCGCAGGCTCCTCCCGGCGGTCGGGGCGACGCTCGTCGCGGCGGCGGGAGCCCTCATCGCCGTCGGATGCTTCCTCGGTCTCTACGTGCGGCCCACGTCCGACGACTGGTGCGCCGCGTGGAAGGCCCGCGATCTGGGGGTCCTCGGCATCACGTCCGACTTCTACCGGACCCAGAACGGCAGGATCACCAACGCCCTCCTGACCGGCGTCGTCTACGGCGACGGACCGGCCGGGACCAAGATCCTGCCGACGGTCATCGTCGTCTGCTTCACCGCCGGACTGGTCCTGCTGGGGCGTGAGCTCGTCCGGTTCCTCGGCGGCAGGCCCCGGCTGCTGGTCCTGACCGCCTGCGCCCTGGTCGTCCAGGCACTGGTCTTCTTCGCGGGCACCCACAGCTACCAGGTACTGCTGTGGGCCCCGGCGACGATCTCGCACACCCTGCCGGGCGTCATCGGCGTGTGGGCGGTCCTGCTGGCCCTGTGGACCGTCCGCCGCCCCCGGGGCCCCGCCCGCGTGGCCGGCTTCGTCTCGGCGTTCCTCATCGCCTTCGCCATCGGCACCCTGAGCGAGCCGTTCGCGCTCGTCAGCGCTCTGCTCGCCGGCCTGGTCGGGCTGGTCTGCGTGCCCAGGTTCGGCCTGGCGCGGAACTGGCGTCCGTTCATCTGGTGCCTGCTGTGGTGCTCCGGCCTCGCCTGCGGCCTGGCCGTGCTGTACACCTCCCCCGGCGCCCGCTGGCGGCGGGCCCAGCGGCTGAACCAGGAGTCCATGCTCTCCGCGGGCGAACTCCGGGGCGCCTTCGCGGACTGGCTTCGCGTGTGGGACACCGTCACCGGCCAGTGGGCGTACCTCGGAGCCGCGGCCGTCGGCGTCCTGTTGGGCCTGGCGTGCTGCCTGCGCGGGCGGGCGCCCGAAAGGCGGGAGCCGCAGCGGGCCGTCCCGCGCTCGACGCTGACCGCCGCGCTGCTGCTGCCGGTGCCCGTGGTGGTGCTGGGGTCGTTCGCGGTGGTGTGGGGGCTGCACAGCGGCTACGGCCCGAGCGGGTGGACCTTCGGCCGCGCCTGGACCAATTTCATCGTGCCGATGGAACTCGCGCTCTGCGGCTACGGCGCACTGCTGGGAGCCCGGGGCGGCCGGTGGCTCGCCGGCCGCCGCTCCGCCGACACGGCCCTCGCGACCGGCGCCGTGGCGGCGGGCTGCCTGGCGCTGGCCTCGTTGATCGCGCTCGTGCCGAGCGTCCGGGAACTCACCACGAACACGGTCGCCCGCTCCGTGGCCTGGGATGCCCAGAACTCCCGCATCCTCACCGAGACCGCGCAGGGCGCCACGGACGTGGGTTATCAGCCCCTGTACATCGGGGTCCTCTCCGAGCCCTTCTTCACGGAAGACTACGAGCGGGACTGGGTCGCCTCGTGCGTGTCGAACTGGTACGGCGTCGACCGCATCCACCGCCGCTGACGGACCGGGAGCCGCAGGCGCGTGCGAAGATCTCCGGCGTGACCTCTCCCGACCTCACCCGGCCCCGGTCGCCCTGGGTCGTCTTCACCTGCGCGGACGATCCGTGGGTGACCGCCGAAACGGCCGCGCTCCAGGAGCAGGGCGGACTGGTCTTCCGGCTGGACGGCCGGGATCTGCTCGAACCCGCCTCGCTGTTCCGTACCTTCGCGCGCGAGCTGTCCTTCCTCGGCTACTTCGGCCACAACTGGCACGCGCTGGTCGACTGCCTGCACGACTGGCACGGCCCCGGGCACGGTGAGCGGAACGTCGCCGTCCTGATCGAGCATGCCGACGCCTTGCTCGGCAAGGAGTTCCTGGGGCTGTTCGTCTCGGTGCTGTGCGAGGCGGCCTGGAACGCGAACCTGCAGCTCGACGGCGACGGCGTCCCGCACGAGGACCGGCCTCCGTTCGCCCTGCACTTCGTGCTCCTGCTGGACCACACGTCGCCTGCGGACTTCGCCGAAGACGTTTTGACCGACGTCGGAGTGGCCCTCGCGGACGGGCGCCTGACCGCGACCCTGACCGATGACGACGGCTCCTGGCCCGGCGCCGACCCGGCCGCGGCGTTCCCCGGGGTACCCTTCGGGCCCGGTGGCGCCGCGGCGCGATGCGGAAGGGACGCGCTCAGCGGGCGAGGGCCCGCAGGTGGGTGCGGATGACGCGGACGGCGTCCTCCGCGTCGTCGACGGTGACCGTGAAGAGCTTTCCGTCGCCGAGCCGGAGTTCCAGGCCCTCGCCGCGGCGGACGACCACCGCCGTGCCCTTCTCGGGGCGCCAGCGGTAGCCCCAGCCGCCCCACTGCTGCGGGGTGATCCGCGGGAGGAACTCGGCGGAGGTCACGTCGGTGAGCCGGATCGTGCGGCGCGGCAGCCCGATGTGGCCGCAGCGCACGGTCAGGGCTTCGGCGTCGATGGTGACGGCGACGTGCACGAAGGCGAGCGTGCCGTAGAGGATGAGCAGCCCGGCGGCGAGGCAGCCGGCCACGGCCATGAGGAGCGGGACGAAGCCCGAGGTCCAGGCGTTGTCGACGGCGAGCTCGATCCCGAGCGCCAGACAGGCCGCACCGGCCGCTGCGAGCAGCCACTGCACGCGGTTGGAGGCCCGGCCCGTCCAGAACGGACCCGGGGGGTGAGCCGTCATGTGTAGCAGCGTACTCACGATGCGCGGGTGCGCCACTGCCCTCGCCCAGTCGGGTCAGCGCGACGGCTCAGGGCGCCGCGCCGGCCCTCCACCGGGCAGCAGGCCGACGAGCGCGTCGCGCAGGGCGGGCCGGCGGGCGGTCATGAAACGGTGCAGGTTCCGGGAGCCGAAGGCGACGCGCTGTGCGCTGCGGCGGCGCTCGGTGTCGTACGCGCGCAGCGCGCCGGACAGCCCGGCCGGTCCGCCGACGGCGCCGATGCCGGCGACGGCGCGGGTCAGCGCCTCGGCGTCGAGCAGGGCGGTGCAGGCGCCCTGGCCGAGGTTGGGTGTCATGGCGTGGGCGGCGTCGCCGACGAGGGCGACCCGGCCGTCGGCGACGAAGGTGGGGAGCGCCGGGTAGAGGTGGCGCATCTCGTACCGGATCCAGGTGGCGGGATCGGTCTCGGCCAGGACGCGCGGGACGGGGTCGTGCCAGTCGGCGAAGGCGTCCCGTACGTCACGGGCGGTGGCGGCCTCGGGGACGGTGGCGTACCAGTTGGTGCGGCCGGGTTCCACGGGGGTCATGCCGAAGAAGCGGCCGTCGCCCCAGGTCTCGCCGTACAGGCCCGTCTCGAATCCGGCGATGCCGATCCAGGCGACCGTGCCGATCGGGCGGGGGCGGCTGCGGCGGCCGAAGTACGCCGTACGGACCACGCTGTTGATGCCGTCGGCGCCGACGACCAGGCAGTCCGGGTCCGCGGCGAGCGCGGCCGGGTCGGTGATGCGGTGCCCGTACGCGATCCGCACGCCGCCGAGCCGGTCGAGCTCGACGAGCAGTGCGTCGATCAAGTAGGGCCGGGATATGAGCAGTTCCGGCCTGCCCGCCTTGCGTTCGATCCGTTCGAGCGGGAGGGCGGCCAGCACCGTGCCGTCGGGGCGGCGGATACGGGCGCCGCGGTACGGGACCCCGCGCGCCCGCAGCGCATCGCCGAGGCCGAGCCGGTCGAGCGCCGCCTGGGCGGTGGGGTGGATCCCGAAAGCGGTGCCGTAGCGCTCGAGTTCCGTCCGGCGCTCCAGGACGGTCACCGTCCAGCCCGCGCGGCGCAGGCCGATGGCGGTGGCGAGCCCGCCGACCCCCGCCCCGACCACGACGGCCGTACCGGCTCCGCGC
>NZ_JARAYQ010000109.1:0-26067 GCF_033794505.1 Streptomyces sp. MB09-01
GAACGAGCCCCGGCGCCTGGGGGGGGGATAGGCACCGGGGCTCGTTCTGGGGGTTTGGCTGCGGGCCGCTCTAGGCCACGGCGTCGAAGCCCGTGTCGCGCGCCATCCGCTTCAGTTCCAGCAGGGCGTGCTTCTCGATCTGGCGGATCCGCTCGCGGGTCAGGCCGTGCTGCTTGCCGACCTCCGTCAGGGTCCGCTCGCGGCCGTCGTCGATGCCGTACCGCATCTTGATGATCGACGCGGTGCGCTGGTCGAGCTTGCCGAGCAGGTCGTCCAGCTCCTCGCTGCGCAGCAGCGAGAGCACGGACTGCTCGGGCGAGATCGCCGAGGTGTCCTCGAGGAGGTCACCGAACTGCGTGTCGCCGTCGTCGTCCACCGACATGTTGAGGCTGACCGGGTCGCGCGCCCAGTCCAGTACGTCGCCCACCCGCTTCTCCGTGGTGTCCAGCTCGGCGGCGATCTCGGCGTGCTCCGGGTCCCGGCCGTTCTCGCGGTTGAACTCGCGCTGGACGCGACGGATCCGGCCGAGCTCCTCGACCAGGTGGACGGGGAGGCGGATGGTGCGGGACTGGTCCGCGATGGAGCGGGTGATGGCCTGGCGGATCCACCACGTGGCGTACGTGGAGAACTTGAAGCCCTTGGCGTAGTCGAACTTCTCGACCGCGCGGACCAGGCCGGCGTTGCCCTCCTGGATCAGGTCGAGGAGGGGCAGGCCGCTGCGCGGGTAGCGCCGGGCGACGGCCACGACGAGACGGAGGTTGGAACGGATGAAGACTTCCTTGGCGCGCTCGCCTTCGGCGGCGAGCGCCTCCAGCTCCTCGCGTGCCGGGGACTCGCCCTTGCGGTCTATCTCGCCGTCGAGGATCTGCTGGGCGTAGACGCCCGCCTCGATGATCTGCGAGAGCTCCACTTCCTTGGCGGCGTCGAGCAGCGGGGTGCGCGCGATCTCGTCCAGGTACATGCCGACCAGGTCGCGGTCTGCGATCTCCCCGCCCACAGCGCGGGCGCTGCTCGTGGACTGACGACGGGCGACGGCGCGGGTTGCCATGCGTGCTCCCTTGCGATGAAGTTCGGTCGCGGTGCGGCTGCCGGACGGCCACCGGGTGGAGTGGTGCGTCCTCGGACACTCTCCCGAGTGCCCGCTTCCGAAGGAAACAACGACTGGAATCGGGACAGAATTCCCACGCCGTTCCCTCTTTTTCGAGATCTTGCAGTATCCTGCCTCGCCACGAGAGGGGGCCGAATGCCGCGGGAACTCGAAGAGGTGCAGGTCAGGCCCTGAACCGAGGCAGATCCGGCCACGCTCACGAACCTCTCCCCCCACGGCGTCCGTGAGACGGCCGTCACGTTCGGCACAGTCGATTCCACTGCGGAACAGCGCCACCCCTGACTGCACTCCCACCCTGAAGACGGTCCGCACCGGCTTCTGGTTGCCTGCACGGGCCAGTGAATCGCCGGATACGCCACAAGAGGACCATTCCGCCCGAAAACGGCGTACGCCACCACGGCTTCACGGGGCGCTCCGAACGGCCTACTAGCCGAACTGGAGGGAGCGCTTCGAGAGGCCCATCCAGAAGCCGTCCACCGGGTCGCGGCGGGCGGTGAGGTCGCCGGTCGCCTCCGCCGCGCCGAGGGTGACGAAGAGCGGGGCGAAGTGTTCCGTGCGGGGGTGGGCGAGGCGGCCCGACGGGGACTTGCCCTCGAAGTCGAGCAGGGAGTCCAGGTCGCCGGCGGCCAGGGCCTCGTGGCCCCAGGCGTCGAATTCGGCGGACCAGGAGGGGACGCCCGGGCCCTGGTGCCGCAGGGCGGCCAGGTTGTGGGTGAAGAAGCCGCTGCCGACGATGAGGACGCCCTCGTCGCGCAGGGGCGCGAGCTTGCGGCCGATCCCCATCAGACGGCGCGGGTCCAGCGTGGGCATGGAGATCTGGAGCACCGGTATGTCGGCGTCCGGGAACATCTCCACGAGGGGGACGTACGCGCCGTGGTCCAGCCCGCGGTCCGGTATGTCCTGGACCGGGATGCCGGGGGCCTTGAGGAGCGCCCGGACCTGCGCGGCCAGCCGCGGGGCGCCGGGAGCGTCGTAGCGGACCCGGTAGTAGTGCTCGGGGAAGCCCCAGAAGTCGTAGACGAGCGGGACCCGCTCGGTGGCGCCGAGGGCGAGCGGGGCCTCTTCCCAGTGGGCGGAGACCATCAGGATCGCCGTGGGGCGGGGCAGGTCCGCGGACCAGGCGGCGAGCTCGCCCGGCCAGACCGGGTCGTCGGCGAGCGGGGGCGCCCCGTGACTGAGGTACAGCGCCGGCATGCGGGTGCCCTGCGGGGTCGCACCCGTGGGCGTCGGGGATGCAGTGGCCGGGGTCATGGGGCACTCCTCCGTCGTCGGTGCAGGGCTGCCCCAAAAGACTAACCCCGCTTGGTTCAAATTTGAACCAAGCGGGGTGATCAGTCATTCCCGTACGGCCACCGCCGTCAGTGGGCGATCACCGGGACCTTGAACTCGGCGTCCGCACCCTCGCCGGCGCCCGAGGCCACCGGGCCGCCGACGTTCGGACGGCCGGTGTTGATCAGCGCCAGGGCGATGACCGAGCTGGCGACCAGGATGCCGACCGCCCACCAGATGGCGGAGGCGTAGCCCTCGACCATGGCCTGCGCCTGGATCAGCTGTCCGGCCGGGCCGCCCGCCGCTGCCTCGGCCGCGTGGTCGGTCAGGTACACCGTGGTCGCCGAGGCGGCGATCGTGTTCAGGAGCGCGGTGCCGATGGCGCCGCCCACCTGCTGCGAGGTGTTGACCATGGCGGAGGCGACCCCGGCGTCGGCCGGGTTCACCCCGTGCGTGGCCAGGGACATCGCCGGCATGAACGCCGTGCCCATGCCCAGGCCGAGCAGCAGCTGCGCCGGGAGGATCAGCGCCGGGTACGAGGACCCGACCTCCAGTTGGGTCAGCAGCAGCATGCCGACGGCGGCGAGCAGGAAGCCCGGCCCCATCAGCAGGCGCGGCGCGACGCGGGTCATCAGGCGGGCGCCGATCTGCGTGGAGCCCACGATCATGCCCGCGATCATCGGCAGGAAGGCGAAGCCGGTCTTGACCGGCGAGAAGCCCTTCACGACCTGCAGGTAGTAGGTCAGGAAGAGGAACAGGCCGAACATGGCGATGACGGCCAGGCCGAGCGAGAGGTAGACCCCGCCGCGGTTGCGCTCCAGCAGGACGCGCAGCGGCAGCAGCGGGGACTTCACCTGGGACTCGACGAGGACGAAGGCCGCCAGCAGCAGCGCCGAGGCGACGAACATGATGACCGTCAGGGCGTTCGACCAGCCGGCGGACTCGGCACGGGTGAAGCCGTACACGAGGGCGACGAGACCGGTGGTGGACAGGACCACGCCCGGGATGTCGAGCGGGGCGCGGTTGCGGGAGCCGGCGGGCTCGCGGATGACCATCCAGGCACCCACGGCCGCGACGATCGCGAACGGGATGTTGACGAAGAAGGTCCAGCGCCAGTTGAGGTACTCGGTGAGGAAGCCGCCGAGGATCAGGCCGACGGCGCCGCCGCCGCCCGCGATCGCGCCGTAGATGCCGAAGGCCTTGGCGCGCTCCTTGGCGTCGGTGAACATCACCGCGAGCAGCGAGAGGGCCGCCGGTGCGAGCAGTGCGCCGAAGGCACCCTGGAGGGCGCGGGCGCCGAGCATCATGGCCTCGCCGGTCGCGGCGCCGCCGAGCGCGGAGGCCAGGGCGAAGCCGATGAGGCCGACGACGAAGGCGTTCTTACGGCCCCACTTGTCGGCGATGCGGCCGCCGAAGAGGAGCAGTCCGCCGAAGGCCAGCGCGTACGCGGTGATGACCCACTGGCGGTTGCCGTCCGAGATGCCGAGGTCGGTCTGGGCGGACGGCAGGGCGATGTTCACGATGGTCGCGTCGAGGACGACCATCAGCTGGGCCAGGGCTATGAAGACGAGCGCCTTCCAGCGACTGGGATCGGCAGCCAGCGGCGGTGTCGCGGCTGTTTTTGACATGGGGGTACCCACTTCACTGTGCGGAATGACTGAAAAAGGCTAATTGGCAAGCTTTGTGCGCGTCACATGGGTTTTTGCCGGAGGTCGTCGAACGTGGCCGCCGAACCCGGCAGTTCGGAGCGGGCCGGAGCCCTCAACCCGTCGAGGAAGAGCTGGAGGTGACGGTGGGCGAAGCGGTCGGTGTCGAGGCAGGCGGTTCCGGGGAGCGGGCGGCTGAGCTGGGACAGGGCGACCATCAGGTCGCCGACGCCGATGTCCGTGCGGATCGCTCCGGCGTCCTGGCCGGTGGCCAGCAGGGTCTCGACGGCCGACTCCAAGGCGGTCTGCGCCGCGAGGAGTTCGGGGTGTTCGCGGTCGAAGTCGTCGGCGAGCATGGGGCACAGGGCGCCGATCCGCTCGTCGGCCGCGGCGTGCGTGAAGCGGCACAGCGCGGCGAAGGCGTCGGACTCCTCGGCGAGGGAGGCCGCGGCCGAGGCCGTGACCCGGCCCATCACGAAGAGCACGACGTGACGGACGAGGGTGGGCCGGTCGGGGAAGTGCCGGTAGAGGGTGGCGTTGCCGATGCCGGCCCGCCGCGCCACCTCGTCGAAGGGGGCCGCGGAACCGAACTCGACGAAGGCCTCGCGGGCCGCCGCCAGGATCCGCTCACGGTTGCGGACGGCGTCGGCGCGCGGACGCGGGACACCGGAGCCGCCCGCACGGGACGCACGCGGCGCACGGGCGCCGGCCGCCTCCCGCACGCGCGCCGGCTTCGAGGCCGGGGCCTGTGCCGGTGCGGCGTGCGCCGGGGCCGGCGCCAGGTCCACGTCCGCCGCGCGGGCGGGCGGGGCCGCCGGGGCGGTGGCGGTGGGGCGCTTCATTCCGGGGCCTCCCTGGCACGGTGACACGCAGTACGGACAGCTCGCCGCACGGCCGGCTCGCTCGGCCCGCCCAAACGGGGAGCCGGTCCCCGCTTTGCGGGACTCACGTACAAACGGGGATCCCGTCCCCGGTTATTTCACTCCTCCGTGTGACCTGACTCACAAGCCTGTCCACGTTCGGCCTCTCCCGACGCGCGGGCGCGCCGCGCCCGTCGGAGGGTGATCGCACAGAGCGCAGACCGGACAGGGCCGGCTGCCGCGGACCCGAAGGCGATCTCCATGCCGCAGACCCGCCACCGGATACGCACGCCCCGCCGCACCGGCGCGTTCATCGGCCTGACCGCGCTCGCCCTCGGCGTCTCCGCGACCGCGAGCACCGGGATATCCAGTCGCGGGCACTCGGCGGCCGGCCCTGTGGCCACGACCGTCGAATCGGCTCTCGCGCCCTGCCGGATCGCCGGCACGATGGGCGTGCAGATGTCCGAGGGCCTGCCGACCCCGCCCGGGTACTCGCGCTCGACCGGCGAGATCCGCGCCCTGAACCTGATGGTCGACTTCCCCGACGCCAAGGGGGAGGGCACGGCCGCTGACCGGCTGGCCGAGTTCTTCCCCCAGACCGCCGAATGGTTCCGCACCAGTTCCTACGGCCGGCTCACCTACCGGCCCGAGGCCCCCATAAGGAACTGGCTGCGGATGCCGATGCCCTTCGCGGCGTACGGGATCGAGCGCGGGTCCCCGTACGAGCCGGGCTACCGGCAGCTCGTCGAGCACATCGCGAAGGCCGCCGACCCCGAGGTGAACTTCAGCCGGTACGACCTGATCAACATCCTGATCACGCCGAACGCCGGGCCGTCCGCCCTGGACACCGTCCTGTCCGTGACCTTCTCGGGCAACGGCGAGGCCCCCGTCGCCGACGGGGTGCCGCTGGCCAACACGTCCTTCGTCTACAGCCGGCAGGACGACGGCTCCGGAACCTACCGGGAGACCGGCTACCGGGTGCTGCCGCACGAGAACGGGCACGTCTTCGGACTGCCCGACCTCTACACCTCCGACGGCGGCAGCACGGTCGGGCACTGGGACATCATGAGCGAGGACTGGGGCGCCAACAACGACCTCATGGGCTGGCACAAGTGGAAGCTGGGCTGGTTGGACAGCACGCAGATCAGCTGCGCGTCCAAGCCGGGCACCAGCGACCACACCCTGTCGCCGCTGGGAGTACGGGGCGGCACGAAACTGGCCTTCGTCCCGCTGTCGGAGAGCGCCGGGTACGCGGTCGAAGTGCGGACCCGGGCCGGGAACGACGAGGCCGTGTGCAAGCCCGGCGTCCTCATCTACAAGGTGGACTCCGACGTGGACACCGGCCACGGCCCGATCACGGTGTCGGACAGCGCCGACGCCAGCGGCGGCTGCACGCGCCGGCCCAACGTGCACGCGGAACTGTCGGACGCCCCCTTCCGGCCGGGCGAGACCTTCACCGACGAGAAGGCGGGCATCAGCGTCTCGGTGGTGGGCCAGCTGCGCAACGGCAGTTACCAGATCCGCGTCACCCGGCCGTAACTCCCCCACGGGGTTCTGAGCGTCCGCACCCAGGGCCCCGGCCCGCCGCTCTGCAGGACGGCGCCCGCCCCGCCCCGCGCAGAAGGCCGGCGCATGCTCCGAACCGCCGGGGCCGGTCTCACAGGTCCGCTGCGAGGGCCTCGAGCAGGATCTCCCCGACCTCGCCCCGGTGCTCCTGGGCCAGCAGGAAGAAGTGGTCTCCGGCGAAGCGGCGCACCCGGCACGGCCCGGTCGTGTGGTCGGCCCAGCCCTCGAGCGGCCCGTGCGGGACCAGCGGGTCCGCCGTGCCGCCCAGCACGTGGAGCGGCACGTCGAGCCGTACGTCCTCGAACCCCACCGCGGCCTCCCGGCTGAGCGCTATGTCGGCCCGCAGCACGCGCGTGACGTGGGCCAGCATGTCCGGGTCCCGCAGGACCCACTCCGGCGTGCCCCCGCCGACGCGCAGCAGCCGGACGGCGTCCTCCTGGGTGACCGTGGCGTGGGCCCGGCGCGGGGTCCGGCCGGGCACTTGGCCACTGACGACGACCGCCCGGCACTGCGGGCCGAGGAGCAGGGCCGCGCGGGCGGCGAGGAGCGCGCCGAGGCTGTGCCCGAAGACCACCGTGGGCAGCGGGTCGCGGCCGAGCACCTCGTCGGAGACCGCGTCCAGGACCTGGTCGAGCCGGCAGCCCGGAGGCTCGCCGAAGCGGCGCTCACGGCCGGGGAGCGAGAGCCCGAGCACTTCCACGTCCGCGGGCAGCGCCTCGACGACGGGGTAGAGCGTGCTGGGCCCGGACCCGGAGTGCGGGAACACCAGCAGGCGCAGGCGGGGCACGGCAGCCGCGCCCGGCGGCCGCAGCAGCGGCCACCACGGGACGGTGGGGGCGTTCATCGTCGTCACCTCGAAGCTCCCGCTCACGGGCGGTTGGGGATCATGGTCAAGCCTGCACACCGGGCCGGCCCCTCACGCGGCGTTGACACCGGCCAACTGATCAGCGCCACAGTCGTCGAGGCCCGGGGCGTGCGTCAAGATCGCGTGCTGGAGCCGCTGCAGACGCGGCGCGGGCTCGATCCCGTGGTCCTCGACCAGGTTGCTCCGGAGCCTGCCACAGGTCGCCAGCGCTTCGGTGGTCCGTCCACTTCGGTAGAGGGCCACCATCAGGCAGGCATGCAGGTTTTCCCACGTCGAGCGGCCGTCGAGCAGGGCGCGGATCTCACCGACGAGGGCCTGGTGATTTCCGAGTTCGAGCTCGAGCTCGACACGCTGCTCGAGGGCGAAGGAGCGGCGCTCGTCCAGCCGGCGGCCGATGGATTCGAAAGCGGGAATTCCACGCAGGTCTTCGAGGGCCCGTCCGCGCCATAGGGAAATGGCGTGCTCCAGGGCTTTGGAAGCCTTTTCCCGTTCACCCGCCCGACGGAATTCACGGGCCGTCCCAGCAGCCGGTCGAATGCGTGGACGTCCAGCTCGCACCCGCCGAGCCGCAGCCGGTATCCGGGCGGCTGGGGGGTGACGAGTGCGGCGGCGTCGAGGCCGTGCGCCCGGAGTTGCTTGCGCAGCTGGGAGACGTAGACGTGCAGGGCGGTGGAGGCGGTCTGCGGAGGAGTGCCTGACCAGAGGGCTTCGATGAGCCGTCCGGAGGACACGGCTGCACCGCGGTGCGCGCAGAGGCAGGCCAGGAGGGAGCGGACCTCGAGCAGCCTCGGCGCCACCTGGGCCCCGTCCTCCGTCTCCATCCCTACCGGTCCGAGCACCACTTTCCGAATCTGCCCGATGGGCTGTTTTTCGCCAATGCAACCGCCTGTTCAAGCCAAATTCGAACGTCACATCGCCCCACGGCAACCGATCCACGGCTGCACCCCCCGAAACCCCGTCGGCCTGCGCTTCTTTCCGGGGTATCGTCCCGGCAGCACCCGCTCGGGGGACGGGGGGCCTCGCGGCGGATCCCGCCGCACGGCCGGCGCGCAGCATCCCCCGCTCAGGGGCATCCGTGCCGCAAAGCCCACATCGACTTCATGCAATTGCAGCATCATGAGGGGGAGTTCTCGTATGCGTTCCACCAGGGCCGTTCGCCTGCTCGCAACCACCGTCGCGGTCGCGGCGAGCGCGCTGTGCATAGCCGTTCCGCAGGCCCAGGCGGCCGCGGCCGCCACCCCCGACTGCTACGGGACCTGTGTCCTCGGCGTCCGCGCCGCGACCCACCCGACCTTCGACCGCTTCGTCATCGACCTGGGCGAGGGACCGATTCCGGCGTGGACCACGACCACGCAGACGACCCCGCTGACCTGCTGCGGTGACGAGACGAACGAGCACGTGGTCCCGATCACGGGCCAGCAGTACCTGAAGATCAAGCTGGCCAAGGCGACCGGATTCGACTTCGCCAACTCCAAGGCGGTGTACACGAGTCCGGACTACTTCACCTACAACTTCCCGAGCCTCAAGGGACAGGGCCGCACCGGCACCACCGACCCCGAGGCCCATGAGTTCAACATCGGACTCGCCCTCGGCGACCACTCCTCGTACCGGATCTCGAAGCTCACGGCTCCGAACCGGATCGTGGTCGACATCAACCGCTGATCGGCACGGGCCGGCGCCGGACGCCGGGCAGCGAACGCATCGACGGCGGGGTGGCCTCCACCCCGCCGTCGATGCGTTCGCCCAGCAGCACATGCTCGCGAAAATCAACCGAATCTCCGAAATCCCGGCCCGTGGCGCTCGAAGGCGAAGATCCGGCCACTTACCCGCCCGCGATATGTCGCGCACGTACGGTCCCGTCCGGTCGGCCACCGAAGCCCCCGCGCCCCCGGCACGGAGGCCTTCACGTTGAGACCGATCAGAGTCGTAGCGGGTACCGCCACTCTCGTGGCACTACTCGCCGCATGCGGGACGCAACAGGCGGGCAACCCGCCGCAGGACCCGGGTGCGCCGGTGAACGCCGCGCCCACGCGGATGGCGCTCGACCAGATTCCGTCGGCTCCCACCAAGGGCCTGGCGGTGGGCCTCCCCTCCCGCTGGACGAATTCACCGCCAAACCGGCGGACGGTTACGCCTGGAAGGTCGCCGTCCAGGACCAGTGGCGGTCCTGCATGGCACGCTACGGAAATGCGTCGCCGACTACCGGTCTACTTCAACTCCGGTTACAGCGGCCCGAGCCAGAGCTTCTCCCCGAACTGCGGGGACTACTGGCCGGCGGAGAACCTGGTCTCCGGCCTGTACAACGAGAACGCCTCGCACGACCGCTACTAGGCCGGACCGCCCGTGGTGCCCCTCACCCACTCGAGGGGCACCACGTCGCGCACCGTTCGGGCGAGGTCAGGCAGCGTTGCGCTGCTTGTTCTCCAGGGACTTCGCGGCGCCGCGGCGCTCGGCGTCCAGGACGTCGACCCCGGTGCCCGGGCCCGCGTCCGGCTGCTCGTTCCAGCTGCGGAGTTTGGCGGCGACCTCGGTCAGGCGCCGGTCGCCCGGCCCCACAGCGAGGTAGAAGAGGGCCTCGTCGGGCTTGCGGGCGTCACCTCCCCAGCGGACGACGCCGTCCAGCTCGGCGACGACGTCCCGGATCACGAGCACTTCGTAGGGGTAGAAGCCCCCCCTTCGCGCCGGCCGGATAGTGGCCGGGACGGATCCGGATCGCCGTACCGGCCGCCAGATTGCCTTCGGGCAGTCCCTTGCGGACCTTCCCGGGCTCCTGCCAGCCCGCCACGTCGCCCTTGCGCAGCAGGTCGATCTCGTAGTGGAAGCGCCGGATCACGTGGAAGAGGAGGTTCTCCACCTCTCCGAGGCGGACGGCCACCCCGTCGAGCCCGGTGCCGGGGACGGGACGCGTCCAGACGGACCCTCCACCGTCCGCGACCTTCTCCATCTCCCAGCCGTTCGGGCTCGGCTTGCCCGTGAAGATCTTGGCGTGCTCCTCCTTGAGCCGCCGCAGTGCCTTCTGGATGTCGTCCCGTTCCGGCACTTCGGGGGACGGGTCGGCGTACGCGGGTGTGGCGAGCAGGGCGGATCCGGGAATCGTTCCCAGACCCGCGACGGCGAGGAGGCCGCCCGCCCGCCCCAGGGCCGACGACGAGATATGCCCGGCTGGTTCAACGCTCGGTTCCCTTCATCGGGGGCTTCTTCTTGAGCTGAGTACGTTTGGCCGTCGCGAGGGCGCCCGTAGCCACGGCGCCGGTGGTCAGGACGGCCACGACCGGATTGACGTAGCCCGGCACGCCCGCGGTGTAGCTACCGCCCCCGTCGATGTGGCACAGCAGGCGCAGCGGGACGAAGTCCCCCTGGAACGCGTCCACGCGCGCCGCCTTCTGCGGGCCGCCCGGTACCGGTGTGGTAGAGCGTGACACCCGCGTCCACGGCCAGGTCCACGGCGTCGTAGTGGCGCATCTCCCAGTAGGCCGAGGTCTGGATCAGCGCCTTGCGCATGTGGTGCTGACGGGCGAGCGAGGTGACGAGGGCGTCGTTCGCAATGATCGTTTCCAGGCACTGGGTGTGCGTGAAGATACGGGTGGCGCTGCTGTTCGGGTAGCCGATGGACACCATGTAGGAACTGATGTCGTCGTGCAGGCCCTGCCAGTACTGCATGGCGAAGTTGACGTCGCCCTTCTCCGTGGCCGGGGCGTTGAAGGAGCCCTGGCCGATGTCCCGCTCGGAGGCGATGTTGTTGTCGATGTTGATGGCGCCGGCGCCGCTCCCGACATTGATCGTGACGACCTGGTCGTACGCCCAGTCGGGGGGCAGCGGATACCGGTAGTTCCCGGAGAATCCGCTGGACATGTCGGAGACGAAGCTGGCGGTGCTCAGACCCGCCTGGCCCACCCGGATACACACGTTGCGGGGACCGTAGACGCCGACGGCGTACGGGTTCCCGAACATGGCGAGGCCTTCCTTGACCCCTTGGAAATACGGGATCACGTTGTCCGTGATCTCGAAGTCGTACGCGTCGAAGTCGACGGCGAAGAAGATGCGGGCGCCCTCCTTGAACCCGTGGTTCTTGGCGGCGTTGGCGGCGGCGAGCGCCGCGTCCCTGCCCCGCGTGCGGGTGAAGCCCGAGGCCGCCCGCCCATAGGTCTGGTAGATCGGGAAGCACCGGAGGCCGTTGGCGGCGATGGTGGCCAGCTCGCCCGGCCGGATGGCCTTCTCGGGGAGCCCGATGGGGTCGGGGTTGGTCAGGTAGCGGCCGATGCACTTGTACCCGGCGGCCTTCAGCGCGTCCGCGCGCGCCTGGGTGATCTTCGTGACCCCGTCGCAGGCGGTGCCCCGGTGGTCCTGGTCACCGTAGGAGACGAGGAGGGAGGCCCAGGTGGAGAAGTCCCCGTTGCCGGTGATCGGCAGCTCGCAGAAGTCCTGGAACGCCCTGACCTCGGTCGACAGGGCCCCGTTGAAGGTGCCGCCGAAGCTCACGTTGCGCTGGTTGAGGATCACGGCGGCGCTGAAGAGGAGCACCCAGGTGCCCGTGGACTGCATCCCCCTCGCCGCCGCGCCCCACGCCCGCACAGATGCCGCCATCGGGCGGGGCCGGCCCGGCGGGCCGGAAGTCAGCGGGTCGGAGCGCCGCCCGGCGCCTTCGGGGGGAGGGGCTGCGGGCTCACGGCCGCGGGTCGAGCCGCCGTACGCACCGGCCCAGCATCCGGATGAGCAGCTCCCGCTCCTCCGCCGTGAACTCCTGCGCGAGCGAACGCTCCACGGCCACGGCCCCCGCGTCCGCCACCTCCATCACGGCGCGTCCCTCGTCCGTGAGCCGGGTCTCCAGCACATTGCCGTGCAATTCGTGCGGGGTCCGCTCGATGAGCCCGCGCTCCTGGAGGTTCTTCAGCACGGTGTTCATGGTCGGCGGCGTCACTCCGCACAGGCGGGCGAGCCCGGCCGCGGAGATGCCGGGCTTCTCGGAGAGCCAGAGCAGCGCGGTGTATTGCGGAACCGTTACTGCGGCCGCCTTCACGGCGGCGTTCTTGGCCGCGAGGAGCGCCTGTTCGGCGCGCTTGATGTGGGAGCCGATGCGCTCCTCGACGGGCATGGAGGTCATTGCGGCATCCTACGGGGCCCTTGTACGAACGAGGGCTCTCACGCGCATTCGCCCTCACCTGTTCGGAACAGGACGTCCGACGCGGCACTTCCGCCCGCCGCGCCGACCGCCCGCCTTCCCCGGCCCACCCCTGCCTCCGACCCGACCGCGGCCCTTCGGTGACGGATTCTTCGCACCGAGTTAACAGAACCCTGTCACTGATCAGAATATTGCCTTCTATGAGATGCATGGTAGCGTTGCCGTGAGGCTTAGCTCGGCACATCTCTATACGCCTCAGCGGGGGGATTACCTGTCTCTGTAAATAAAGGAGCGGCATGAGCCGGTCGTCCAGAGTGGCTGAATTCGAACAGGAAGTGGCTGCTCGAGTAGGACACGTCATTAAGCGTGCCGAACAGGCATTGATCGGAGAGAAGAGCAGAGTTCTCCGCGATCTCGGCCTGACAGTTCCACAGTATGCAGCGCTGATGGCGCTCTCCTATTCGCCCGGCATGTCGGGTGCACAGTTGGCGCGCGTCTGCCTCGTGACACCTCAGAGCATGGCCACGGTGCTGGCCAATCTCGAGTCGAAGCGCTTGATCGAGCGACAGACCTCCGATCTTCATCAAAAGGTGCTCGTCACCAAGTTGACGCCGGCCGGACGCGCTCTCGTCAAGAAGGCCGACACCGTCGCCCGCAAGGTGGAAGCGAAGCTTTCCAATGCCTTGTCGGCCGATGAGCAGAAGCAGTTGCGGGATCTTCTGGAACGGTGCATCACCGCTCTGACGGAAGAGGAAACCCCGTAATCTTCCGGCGGAGATTCAGGGGTCTGGCCCCGGCCCTGCAAGGGTCGGGGCCAGACTGTTTTCCCGGGCCCCGCAGGGAGTCCGCGCATGCCGGAACTCCGGTCCTTCCGGGCGACTTGCGAGGTCGCCCGGAAGGACCGGAGTCCGGTCGCGCAGCAGAACCCGGCGCTAGAGGAACCTGCGGACCGCACCCACCGTGGTGGTGCCCCCGTGACCCGGCAGCACGGTGGTCCGGTCCCGTCGCGGGCCGCAGACCCGGGACATCGAGCCGGCCAGCACATCCGGGTCCCCCACCGGCGGGAAGGCCCGGCCGAGGCCGTCCGCGAGCAGACTGTCCCCGGTCAGCAGCAGCGCGTCCCCGCCGGCCTGCAGCGAGTACGCCACCGACCCCGGGGTGTGGCCCGGGGCGTGGTGCACCTCGATGTCCAGGCCCGCGATGCTGAGCAGGCCCTCGTCGGGCAGCGGGCGCACCAGCTCGGGCTCCGAGCGCGGGAAGCCCCGCAGCGCCGCCGCCGGGAAGTCCGCGGGCAGCCCGGCCTCGGGGCGGACCAGCATCTCCCGGTCCAGGGGGTGGATGTACGCGGGCACGCCGAGCTCCTCGCACAGCGGCGCCACGGACCAGGTGTGGTCCATGTGCCCGTGGGTCAGCAGGACGGCCTCCAGGTGGAGGCCGCGCCGTCCCAGGGCGGCGCGGACCGAGGCGGTCGCGTCCTGCCCCGGGTCGACGACGACGCACGGGCCGTCGGGGCCCGCCGCCAGCACGTAGCAGTTCGTACCGAAGGAGCCGGCCGGAAATCCGAGGACGAGCACGTCACGTCACCGGCCGTCGACGGTGACGACGTACTTGCCGACGGAGGCGCGCGACTCCAGCAGCTCGTGGGCCTTGGCCACCTCGTCCAGCGGCAGCTCGGTGACCTCGATGCGGACCGAGCCGTCGGCCACCGCGCGCAGGGCGCTGCGCAGGTGGTCGCCGAGGACCGCGGGGCGGCTGTTGGCCAGGCCGCCGAGGTTGTAGCCCACCAGGGCGGTGCCGGTGAACCAGACGTGGTTGGCCTGGTACGAGGTGTCCTGGGCGGCCGCGTCGCCGAAGACGACGTGCCGGCCGAGCGTCGCGAGCTGCCCGTTGGCCGTGCCGCGGGTGTCGCCGCCGATGGAGTCGAGGACGACGTCGACCCCGGCGCCGTCGGTCAGCCGCCGGACCTCCTCCTCCAGCCGGTCGTACGTGACGACCGCGTCGTAGCCGAACTCCAGGGCCTGCGCGGCCTTCTCCGGCGAGCTGGTGGCACCGATGACGCGGGCCGCGCCGGCGGCCCGGGCGAGCTGGGCCGCCGCGGTGCCCACGCCGCCGGCCGCGGCCAGGACGAGTACGGTGTCGCCCTGCTCGACGCGGCCCGCGGCGTGCACGACGCCCCAGGCGGTCGCGCCGTTGCACAGGGCGGCGGCCGCCAGGGCGGACGGCAGCTCGGCGAGCTCGTCCTCCAGCGGGACGGTCAGGTCGGCGCGGGCCGAGGCGAACTCGGCGTTGCCGCCGCCGTCGAGGGTGAGCGCGGCGACCCGCTGGCCGGGACGCAGGCCGGTGACCCCCTCGCCGACGGAGCGGACGGTACCGACGGCCTCCAGACCGGGCACGTGCGGCAGGGCGACGGGGAACTGCCCGCGGCGGAACATCACTTCGGCGAAGTTCACGCCCGCGTGGCTGACCTGGATGACCACGCGGCCGGGCGCCGCCTCGGGCTCGGGGGCGTCGTGGACGACGGTCAGGACATTGTGGTCGCCGAATTCGGCGAAACGTGCGGCGCGCATGGCCACCTCCGGGGGAGATCGATGGTGTGAGGGACGAGGGGGACGAGAGGGACGAGCTGAGGATCAGGAGCAGGGGGTGCCGCGGGCTCAGGCGGGCCGCAGGTGCTGCCGGACGCTGCGGCGCGCCTTCATCCCGAGGACCCCGTCGCGGACGAGTTCCTCCAGGAGCGGCGCCACGTCGAGCTCCGAGCCGCCCAGCCCGCGCCGCAGCCCCTGCTGCACGGCGAGTGCGACGTCGGTGCCGACCACGTCGAGCAGGCGGAACGGGCCGTGGGGGAAGCCGCAGCCGCCCGTGACGGCCGCGTCGACCTCCTCCACCGTGCCGCGGCCCTCGCCGACGACCCGGGCGGCGTCGTTGAGGAGCGGGAACAGCAGGGCGTTGACGATGAAGCCGGCCCGGTCGGTGCAGTGCACCGGGGTGCGGCCGAGGGCGCGGCACAGGGCGTCGGCGGTGGCGATGACCTCGGCCGCGGTGGTGTCGGTCCGGACGACCTCGACGAGGGTCATCGCGGGGGCCGGGTTGAAGAAGTGGAGGCCGATGACGTCGGCCGGGCGGCTCACCGCCGAGGCGAGCCGGGCCACCGGCAGGCTCGAGGTGGTCGTGGCCAGCACCGTGCCCGGTCCGCAGGCGCGGTCGAGCCGCGTCAGGACGTCGAGCTTCGCGTCGAGGTCCTCGGCGATCGCCTCGACGACGAGGTCGCAGCCGGCGAGCGCGTCGGCCGACAGGACGGTGACGCACCCCTCCAGGACCCGGTCGGCCTCGTCGCGGGGCATCCGCGTGGACAGCAGGGCCCGGTGGACGGCAAGTCGGGCCGCCTCGGCGCGCTGCTCGGAGCGCGCGAGGAGGCGTACCGGGTGGCCGGAGGCCAGGAACACGGCCGCGATGCCGGTCGCCATGGTGCCGGAGCCGACCACGCCGACGTCGCGTACGGTACGGGGCCCGATCCCCGCGGCGTGCGACGCCGGGGCCGCGGCCACGGGGGCCCGGCCCAGGCGCGCGAACGCCCCGGCGGGCAGGCCCAGGGCTTCGGCGGCGGCCTGCGCGGTGTGCGGGCCGATCGAGTCGAGCAGTTCCAGCGGACCGCCGCGCATCCCGCAGCCGAGCCGCATGGCGGTGTCGATGTCCTCGGGGGCGGCGTAGCCGTCGGCGACCATGGCGGCCGCGCGGCCCAGGTAGCGCAGCAGCAGCTCCGCGCCGGTGCGCCACTCGGGCTGCTCCGGGGTGCCGGGCAGGCCGCTGAGGCGGGCAAGCTCCCCGAGCGGGTCGCCGGCCGGGGCAGCGGAAGCGGCAACGGTGATGGCCGGGGCGGCGGCGGTCGCAGGGGTGCGCCCGGCGATGCCCTTCAGCCGGTGCCAGCCGCTGTCCGCGCCCCGCTCCGCCAGGACGGGGTCGTCGCCGATGACGTGCGCGTGACCGACGGCGGTCAGCAGCGGGAGGTCGGAGGCGTGGTCGCCGTACGCGTGGCAGTCCGCGGGATCGGCGCCGGTGTCGCGCATGTCGGCCTCGGCCGCGACGGCCTTGGCCTCGCCGATGACCGCGACCGTCAGCTCGCCGGTGTAGCGCCCGTCCTTGATCTCGGGCCGGGAGCACAGCACCGCGTCCGCGCCGACGTGGGCGGCGACGGGGTCGAGGCAGGCGGGGAAGGACCCGGAGACGAGCACCGTACGGTCGCCCGCGCTCCGGTGCTCGCGCAGGGCGTCGAGCACGGGCGGGTGGAACAGTCCGCCGGCGGCCAGTTCCTGCGCGAACCAGGCGCGCCCCTCCCTGGCGACCTCCTCGACCGAACAGCCCGCGTAGAGGCCGTAGTACTCGCGGTTGGTCACCTCGCGCGGCACGCCTTCTGCGGCGCGCCGGCGCAGGTTCCCGGCGGCCTCCTCGTACGCAGAGTCGGGCGCGCCCTGGGCCCGCAGGTGGAAACGCAGGAAGCGGAACATGCTCTTGACGGTGATGAGGGTCTCGTCGACGTCGAAGAAGGCCGTGCGCCGGGCCTGGTCGTTCATGCGGTACTCCGAGAGCTGTGGTCGGTGGGGACGGCGGCTGCCGGGCCGCCGCCCGGGGACGGTGCGGGGGTTGCCCGCCCCGGGCGACGGGGTCGGAGGGCGGGGCCTAGGAGGCCGAGCCGCTGAGGGCGGGTTCCGGGGACTCGGTCTCCGTGGCCGGGGCGGTCGCCTCCGGAGCGGCCTCCTCCTTGCGCGGACGGCACAGGACCCATAGGAAGGGCACGGTGACCAGGCAGATGCCGGAGAGCACCCAGAGGATCTCGTGCATGGCGCCGCTGTACGCGCTGGAAGCGAACTCGGTGTAGGCGCCGCGGAGGGACTCCTCCACCTTGGTCGTGGAGGTCACCAGGTCACCCTGGGCGAGCTGGTTGGCGACGTCGCCGGCCGAGCCCGCGGCGGCGTAGTCGCCGATGCCGTCGGAGAGCTGCGAGCGGGTGACGCTGACCATCAGCGAGCCCATGGCGGCGATGGCGATGACCTCGCCGGTGATGCGCATCGTGTTGAACATGCCCGCGGCCATGCCGGCGCGGTGCGGCTCCACGGAGCTGACGGCGGCGCCGTCCAGCACGCCGTTGGAGATGCCGAAGCCCATGCCGATGACGATCAGCGGTCCGGCCAGCGACAGGACGCCGATGTTCGCCTCGATGACGGTCAGCCAGGCGGTGCCGGCGGCGACCATCGTCATGCAGGTGACCAGCAGGGCGCGGGGCGAGAGCCACTTGGAGGCGTAGCCGGCGATGGCCGGCATGACCAGGGTGGGGGCGGTGAGCAGCAGCAGGAGAAGACCGGCGTCGGCGGCGGAGATGCCGTCCACGGCCATGAAGTACGAGGGCAGGAAGACCAGGAGGGCGACGAAGCCGAAGGCGAGGGCCACCGGGGTCACGCACAGGGCGACGTACTGCGGCTGGCGGAAGAGGCCCAGGTCGAACATGGGGTGCGCGGAACGCGATTCGACGAGGACGAAGCCGGCGAGCAGCAGGACGGAGCCCACGAGGAAGAGGAGGACGACCGGGTGCGCCCAGCCGATCTGGGGGCCTTCGACCAGCGCGAGGATCAGCAGGAAGAGGCTGGAGGTGAAGGTGAGGGTGCCGGCCCAGTCGACCTTGGGGGCCTCGGGGTTGCGGCCTTCGGGGATGCGCAGGGCGGCGATGATGACGACCGCGGCGACGATGGCCTGGGCGAAGAAGAACCAGCGCCAGTCGAGCGCGCTGGTCAGCGCGCCGGCGGCCAGCGGGCCGAAGGCGAGGCCGATGCCGAAGCAGGTGCCGTAGAAGCCGAATGCGCGGGCGCGGGCGGCGCCGTCGAAGGCGTTGGCGAGGGCGGAGCTGGCGCTGGTGATGACGGCGGCGGCGCCGATGCCGGCGATGCCGCGGACGATGTCGACCAGGGTGATGTCGGTGGCCGCGCCGGCGATGAGCGAGCAGAGCGCGAAGACCGTCATGCCGCCGAGGAACATGCGGCGGCGGCCGATGATGTCGGACAGCGAGCCGCAGGCGAGCAGGAAGCTGGCGAACGTCAGGTCGTAGGCGTTGACGACCCACTGGAGGTCGGCGAGGTCGCTCCCGAGGTCGGCACCCATGGCGGGGAGGGTGACGGAGGTCCCGGTGATCGAGGTGGGCAGGAGCGCCGCGACCAGGCAGGCCGCCAGCAGCGTGATGCCCGCTCGGGACGGTGCTCGGTCCATTGGCTGTGCGGTTGTACTCACCGGGAGTACCTCCTCGGGGTTTCGGCAGGGGGTGAAGGCATGCGGAAGGGGGGTCCCCAGGGGCCGCACGCGGCGGGGGCCGCGGCGGCCAGGACCAGTCGAAACAGTATCAGGGTTCTTACTCAGAACACCGGTTGAGGTGTATCAGACTTCTGCGACTTGGCTGAATTCGGATCAGTAGCGGGTGCCGACGGCGGAGGGCAGGCCGGTGAGCCGGTCCAGGTCGGAGGGGCTGAGCCGCACGTCGACGGCCGCCACGTTCTCGCGCAGGTACCCGACCCGCTTGGTGCCCGGGATGGGTACGACGTGCTCGCCGCGGGCCAGCACCCAGGCCAGCGCCACCTGCGCCGGCGTGGCGCCGTGCGCCCGGGCCACGTCCTTCACGGTGTCCACGATCCGCTGGTTGGCGGCCCGGGCGGCGTCGGAGAACCGCGGGTTGGTGGCCCGGAAGTCGTCGTCCTCGAACTGCGTGGACGTGTCGATGCTGCCGGTGAGATAGCCCCGGCCCAGGGGCGCGAAGGGGACGAAGGCGGCCCCGTTCGCCGCGCACCAGCCGACGACGTCGTCGCCCTCGAGCGCATCGCGCGTCCACAGGGACAGCTCCGACTGGATCGCCGTCACCGGGTGCACGGCGTGCGCCCGGGCGGCCTCGCCCGCCGTCACCTCGGACAGCCCCAGATGGCGCACCTTGCCCTCGGCGACCAGCTCGGCGAGGGCGCCCCAGGTCTCCTCCAACGGTACGGCGGGGTCGACCCGGTGCAGGTAGTAGAGGTCGATGACATCGGTGCGCAGCCGCTTCAGGCTCGCCTCGACGGCCCGGCGCACCTGGGCCGGGGAGCCGTCCCGGTGCATCCGCTTGGTGGCCAGGTCGTCCACGACCAGGCCCATCTTGGTCGCCAGGACCACCTCGTCGCGGCGGCCCAGCAGGGCCTCGCCGACGAGGGACTCGTTGTGCCCGTCGCCGTAGATGTCCGCGGTGTCCAGGAACGTCACGCCCAGATCGAGGGCGGTCCGGATGACCTCCACGGAGGTGCTGTCGGTGCGCTGGGATTCGGCGTACCCCCAGCTCATTCCCATACAGCCGAGCCCGATGGAGCTCACGTCCGGTCCTGCGGAACCCAGTTGGCGCGTCTTCACGGCGATTACCTCACGATGTGTCGTTCAGGGGCGGGGAGAAGGAAGGGTGGAGGGAAGCAAGGGTGGGGAAGGGAAGGATGGTCGGTGCCGGCCGGCGCGTCGGCACAGCGCGCCGGCCGGCACCCGTTCGAGGGGTTCCGGCGGACCGGAACCCTAGGCGGCGGTCACGACGAGCGCCGCGTTGTGGCCGCCGAAGCCCGCCGAGTTGCTGACCGCGGCGAGCAGTCGCGTCTGCCGCGGCGCGCCGGCGACCAGGTCCAGGGCGATGTCCGGGTCCCGGTCGGTCAGGTTGGCCGTCGGGGGGATCTGGCCGTGCTTGACGGCCAGCACCGCGTACGCGGCTTCGATCGCTCCGGCCGCCGCCAGCGGGTGGCCGGTGACCCCCTTGGTGGAGCAGACGGCCGCGCCCTCGCCGAACACGCGGTACAGGCCGCGCGCTTCCGTCACGTCGTTCATCGGCGTGGACGTGCCGTGCGCGTTGACGTGGCCGATGTCCTCGGGCGCGAGTCCCGCGTCGGCCAGTGCCGCGCGCACCGCCCGCTCGACGCCGTGGCCCTGCGGGTCCGGCGCGGTGGCGTGGTGGGCGTCCGAGGAAGCCCCGTAGCCGCTCACGTAAGCGTGCACGGAGGCACCTCGGGCGTGGGCGTCGGCGGCGCGTTCCAGCACCAGGATGCCGGCGCCCTCGGCGGCGACGAAGCCGTCGCGCTGTGCGTCGAAGGGCCGCGAGGCCAGTTCCGGGTAGTCCATCCGCTTGGACAGCGCGCCCATCTGGTTCAGGCCCGCCATGACGGTGGGGCTGATCGCCGACTCCGAACCCCCGGCGATCACCACGTCGCAGGCACCGCTGCGCAGCAGGTCCTGCGCGTAGCCGACGGCCGTGGTGCCGGAGGCGCACGCCGTGGCGGTGACCAGGCTCGGCCCCTTGGCGCCGACGTCGATGGCCACGTACCCGGCGACCATGTTCACCATGGACATCGGGACCAGCATGGGCGAGACCATGCCCGGGCCTTGTTCGCCCATCGTCTGGCACTGCCGCTCGAAGGTGGTCGATCCCCCGAGGGAGTTGCCGACGACGACCGCCACCCGGGCGCCGTCCCATTGCTTGGGATCCAGTCCGGAGTCCGCGACCGCCTCCCGTGCGGCCGCGATCGCCAGCTGGACGAAGCGGTCGTAGCGCCACGCCTTGGTACGGCCGAGCAGTGCGGCCGCGTCGAATCCGGGCACCCTGCAGGAGAAGTCCGGCTTGCCGCCCTCCAGTTCCGGGTCGCAGGCGGCGGCGCTGCGGCCCGAGAGGACACGTCGCCAGTTCTCGTCTACTCCGATGCCGGCCGGGGTCACCAGGCCCAGGCCGGTGACCGCGATGCCGTCTCGCTGCGCTGTGCCCATCGTCAGACCGCCGCCTCGGCCTTGGTCAGCATGAGCTTTTCGACGTCCGCGACCGTGGGGCACTCCAGCAGCTCGTAGTCGAAGACGTCGACGCCGAACTCCTGCTGCAGGGTCAGGGCGAACTCCACCAGGACGAGGGAGTCGAACTCCAGCTCCTCGAAGGTGGTGCCGGCCTGCACCTCGGCGCTGTCGACGCCGAAGTGGCGGCCGAGGACGGCGGCGATGCGGGTGAAGGTGTCGGTGGTGGTGTGGGTGGTCATGGTCGTTGTGCTCCTGTGTGTGGTGCCGTGGGTGAGAAGGAAGGGTGTGGTGTCAGCCGGCCACGAGGTCCGGCCAGTTCAGGGCGGCGCTCCCCCAGGTGGCGCCGCCGCCGAAGGCGCTGAGCAGCACCTTGTCGCCACCGCGCAGGCGGCCGGAGGCCACGGCATCCGCGAGGGCGACGGGGATGGAGGCGCCTGCGGTGTTGCCGACGTGCTCGATGTGGGAGAAGACCTTGTCCCCGGGGACGCCGAGCCGGTCCCCCAGGGCCTTGAGGATCCGGGCGTTGGCCTGGTGTCCGACGAAGAGGTCCACGTCCTCGGCGCTCCAGCCGACCGTGCCGAGCACCTTGCGGGCCGAGGCGTCCATGCGGACGACCGCGTTCATGAACACCTCGCGGCCGCGCATGGTGAACCACGCGTCCGCGGGGTCGGCCGTCGTGCCGGCCGTCGGGTCGGCCGCGAGCGGCTGCCGCGAGCCGCCGGCCCGTACGGTGATCAGGTCGGCCAGCGAGCCGTCGCTGCCGAGGTCGATCCCCAGCACCGCACCGGGATCGCCCTCCCGGCCGGCGCCGAGCACCATGGCCCCCGCACCGTCGCCGAAGATCGCCACGGTGGAGCGGTCCTGCGGGTCGAGCAGGGTGGTGAAGGCCTCGGCGGCGATGACGAGCACGTGGTCGGCCTGGCCCGCGCCGATCACGGCGGCCGCGGTGGACAGGGCGTACAGGAATCCGCTGCACACGGCGGAGACGTCGAAGGCCGGTACGCCGGTCAGCCCCAGCCGGTGCGCCACGTCCGGAGCGGTCGCCGGGCAGGGCCGGTCCGGGGTGGTCGTGGCCAGCACGACCATGTCGACCGAGTCGACGCCGGCCGAATCCAGGGCCCGCCGCCCGGCCTCGACCGCGAGGTCGCCGGTGGCCATGCCGGGGTCGACCACGTGGCGCTGCCCGATGCCGGTCCGGCTGCGGATCCAGTCGTCCGAGGTGTCCAGGCGGGCGGCGAGCATGTCGTTGGTGACCACCGTCGGGGGCAGCCAGGCACCGATGCCGCGGACCACGGCGACGCGCGTCATGCCGTCACCTCGCGGGGGGCGTCGCCGGCGGTCTCGACGTCGGCGACGGGCAGCAGCCCCGCGCGCCGCAGCGCCGGCGCGATCTCCCACGGCCGGGTCAGCGGTACGAAGGCCGCCAGGTGCCCGTCGGGGCGGACGACCGCCGCGGCCGGGTCGCGCGGGAAGCTCCGCTCCAGGTCCGGCGAGACGAGCTCGGCCAGGTCCACCACGGATGTCCCGGCGGGTATCGCCGCGCGGGCGGCCGCGGCGCGCTCGGCCCAGCCCGGACCCCGGTGGACGCCGGGCCACAGCAGCACGCTCAGCCGGTCCCCGGCGATTCGCGGCCGGCCGGTCCGCCGGTCCTCGTCGCCCGGCTCGGCGACGAAGACGGGCAGCCGGGTGCCCGGCCGCGCCCCCGAGATGCCGGCCAGCCGGGTGGCCGCGTCCTTGACCGCGGACCACCGGTCCTGCGGCGGGGCGTAGCCGATGTCGAGCTGGCTCATCACCGGGGCCGCGACGCGCTGGAGCAGTCCGGTGGTGTCGGCGACGCGCGCGATGCCGTCGCGGGCAGCCGTACGGGCCCGGCCGCTCACCAGGCCCCAGCGGGTCTGCAGTCCGGTGGTACGGGTGATCCGGTGGGCGGCGGCCCGGCGTTCGGTGTCGTACTCGTCGAGCACGGACTCGGCCAGCCGGCCGCGGATGACTCCGGCGAGCCGCCAGCCCAGGCTCACCGCGTCGATGAGGCCGGTGTTCATGCCCTGGCCGCCGGCCGGGCTCATGATGTGCGCGGCGTCGCCGGCCAGGAAGCAGCGTCCCTGACGGAAGGCCGCGGCCGTACGGCAGCGCAGCCGGAACGTGGTGCTCCAGTGCAGTTCGCCGATGGTGCCCGCGCCGGGCGCGACCTGCTCCAGGCGCTCCTGGAACAGCTCGCGGGAGGGTGCGGCGGCGCTCTCCTCCTGGTGCGGCACGCTGACCGCCAGCCGGAAGTTCACCCCGTCCAGCGGTGCGAGCCCGAACGCGCCCTTGGCGGAGTACAGGTAGTGCAGCATGCGGTGTGAGAGGCCGCCCTCGACCGGGGCGTCGGCGATCGCGAAGGTCAGGTCCGGCGCCTCGCCCTCGAAGGTGATGCCGAGCTGCTTGCGCACGGTGCTGTGCGCGCCGTCCGCGCCGACCACCCAGCCGTACTCGGCCGCCTCCACCGCCCCTTCGGCGGTGCGCAGGCTCACCCGGGTCCGCTGCGGGCCCCGGGTGAGCCGCTCCAGGGTGACCCCGCGCTCGATGCTGCCGCCGAGTTCGAGGAGGCGCTTCTCCAGCACCGACTCGGTGACGTTCTGCGGGATGGTCAGGGCGAAGGGGTACGGGGTGCCGTGCAGGTGGTTCATGGACACCGAGCCCAGGCGGCTGCCCTCGGAGTAGAAGCCCACCCCGTCCACCTGGTGGCCGGCGTCGATCAGCGGGGCGGCCGCGCCGATGCGGCGCAGCTGTTCCAGGATGCGCGGCCAGACGATGGCGGCCCGGGAGTGCTCGGGCGAGGTGACGGAGGCGTCGACCAGCCGGACGGGGACGCCCTGCTGCACCAGTTCGCAGGCGACCACCAGGCCGACCGGGCCCGCGCCCACGACCAGCACGTCGGGTGCGGGTGCGGACTCGCGTCGTTGTTCAGGGGTCATCGTTGCGCTCCGGGTCGGGGTCGGGGTCGTCGGTTCGGTGAGGCGGTCGTGCGTGTCCTGCGGGTCTTGCGGGTCTGGCGGTCGGTCACTGCGGCATCTCCACCGCGGCGCAGGAGAAGGTGAATCCGCCGCCCGCGCTGATCACCAGGGCGATCTCGCCGGCGTCCAGCAGCCCGCGCCGCCCGATCTCCTCGAAGTTGGCCGCCATGTCACCGGCGCCGAGGTGTCCGGTGTCCTCGCCGAGCCGGATGCTCCGCGCCTTGGTGAGGCCTGCGACGCCCGGGTAGTAGGTCTCGTTCAGCACCTTGTCGCCGACACGGGGGAAAGCGATCAGCGTCACGCGCGGGTCGTCGGGCTCCAGCCCGGCGTCGGCCAGCGCCCCGAGGACGATGTCGTGCAGTACGGAGTGGACGCGCCGGTAGAAGACGTCCAGTCCGGTGTCCTCGATGAACGCCTTCTTCGTGCGGCGGACGTCGACCCGGTCGCTGTGCCAGCGCGGCGCGGGCGAGAAGGCGTCCCGGCCCCGGTGCAGCGCCTCCACCTCGGGGATGGTGGCCGTGGCCAGGGAGCGCAGGAGCAGTTCGTCGGGACTGCCGTCGGGGCGGTGCAGGACGACCGCGGTGGCCGCGTCCCCGTACCAGACCCCGTAGTCGCCGCGCCAGCGGTCGAAGCCCTCGTCGGCGAAGCGGTCCGCGGTGGTCACGAGCGCGCTGCGGCACCCGGGGTCGGCGAGGAGCCGCGCGGCGGCGAGCTCCAGGCCGACGGCGCCGCCGTTGCACATCTGCTGGATGCCGACCGGGAGCGTGTGGTGCGCGCCGAGTTCGCGGGCGACGTAGTGCGCCGGGGACCAGAAGTCGTGGCCCTGGTGGTGGATCCAGGCGTGGATCAGCAGATCCGGCGTCGGTGCGTCCGGGCCGGCGGCGGCCAGTGCGGCGCGGGCGGCGCGTACGGCCATGTCGGGTGCGGCCAGGTCGGACACCGGCAGCTGCCGGATGCCCGCGGTGGCCTGCTCCTCGGTGTCGATCCGGCCGGCGGCGACGGCCTCGTGCGCGGTGTCGGCCTGCTCGGGCAGCCAAACGCGTACGGCCTTGATCCCCAGCCCGTCCCTCAGGTCCATGACGAGTCCTTTCGTGTAAGCCGTGTTCGTGTGAGCCCGGTTCGTGTACGCCGTGTTCGTGTCGGGTCGGCCGGTCAGCCGGGCAGGCCGGCGGCGGCCCGCAGGGTGATCTCGCCGGAGGCCACGACCGTCGACTCCTGTTCGAAGGAGATCTCCAGGACGGTTTCGGCCCGGGCCGTGTCACGTGCGGGGCGGGCGGACACCAGCGTGGGGCGGTCCAGCTCGGCGTACTGGAAGAAGTCCGCGGTGAAGCCGGTCATGACCGCCGCGGGGGCCGGCGCGCCCGCGGCCGTGACGTACAGGCCGAGCTGGCGGGCGGCCTCCATCATCACCATGCCGGGCAGGTGGTCCTGGCGGTGGTCGAACATGCTGGGGTTGTCGAACGGGGCCAGCAGCAGCGCGCTCCCGGTCAGCGGGCCGCTCTGGTCGACCGTGCCGAGTACGACGTTGCGCCGGTCCGCGCGGTCCACCGCGGCCGCGTCCGCCAAGGCGTCGACGGGGCGCGGCGGCAGCAGGTCCGACAGCGCGGGGGCGTCGGGGCGGCGGCCGTGCCGCAGTGAGCGGTACACCTCGGAGGGCAGGTAGCCGACGTCCATGCGCACCTCGCCGATGCGCTCGGCGCCCAGCAGCATCGCCATCACGTAGGTCACACCGCGCAACTTCCCTCGCAAGCGGCGCTCGTTGGCGGTCTCCACCTCGATGCGCAGCTCCGCCGGCGGAGTGCCGGGGGCGGGGGCCGGGGT